>CAVKQP010000001.1:0-41546 GCA_963658165.1 Clostridium sp. CAG:302
CGTCTTGCAGGTTCATGTTCATTTTCCAGTTGCCTGCTACAATTTTCTTTCTCATGTGTCTTTTCTTTTTAAAGAAGTTGATATATTTGTTAGAATTCTCTTTCTTTTTCAGCCACTTAGTCCATGCCCACAGTCGGTCTGCAAGGGTTAGCAAGAACAAGGGGAGGATGAACCAGATGACGATAATGGCAATTTTCCGAGGCATGGAGTCTTCGGGCATTTGCCCGATAGCGGTGTCTTCAAGGTTGCCTCTCAGGTCTTCTTCAGTTGGCAGTAGGTTGTGGCTCCATTTTCGAACAATCGTTCCGTTCTTCAGCAACAGCAGTCCGGGATTGCTGCGGATGATGGTCTTCAGGGTAGTCTCGTCACTGAGGACAAACTCATACTCTGCTCCTGTGATGTCGCGCCAATGTTCTATGGCTTTCTCCGTACTGGCTGTGAGGCAATAGAAGTGGTAGTGGTGTTCTTGACTATACTCATAGATGCGGTCGATGTCGCCGAAATGGGTGTCATCGGCGGTGTCGAGGCGGGGAGCAATGAGCAGGAATGTGTAGGACGAGTCACTGAGTATGCAGTCGGTGAGATTCTCTCCGCTTGTGGTTTCTATGCTGAAATCGTGGATGGGCGGCTCGTAGCCCGCTTCGGTTTGTATGGTTTTACTGTCCACAAAAGTCCAAGTAGAGTCGGGGTAGTTGTCGAGTGTAAACTCCTTTTTCACCCCATTCTTGCTCATGATGAAGGTGGTTTCAAACTTCGGTTGCTTCGCCCCAGGGGGGATTTCCATGCTCTTCTTGATGTTCGTACCGATATGATAGGGACGGAAATCGAACAACGGAAGGTCGTAGAGACACCATGTGCTGACTGCTAAGATGAAGATAGCTGTATAGTTAGTCACTATCCACTGATTGGTTTTCGATATGAATCGGAATGTCTTTCGGGGCCATAGGGCTACAATGGCAGCACAGATGGTGAGTACGATGTTCTTGATGAGGGTGGCAGAATTGCTCAGTTTGAGCGCATCGCCGAAGCATCCGCAGTCTTTCACAGGGTTGGCCACGGCTATCCACACGGTGATAATCGTCATTACACCCATAAAGAGGAGTATGAGTCGCGATATCATTCGACGTTGTATAGCGAATAGCATCATTACGCCCAACCAGAATTCTGCAGATGCCAACAATACGGCACACGCCAACAAAAATCCGTCGGGGAAGGTGCCTTGCAGTCCTATCGCCGCAGCGTAGTCTTGCAGTTTGTAGAGCGTTCCCAGCGGATCAACGGCCTTGACAAAACCAGAAAAGATGAATGTGGCTGCCAAGACTATTCTGCAGATGTTGGTCAGGATCGTTTTCACGTGGTGGTTGTTATTCTTCCGTATCCTTCATCTTGATGGCTCCGAATACGGCATAGTTGATGATGTCGAGATAGTTGGAAGCAATACCTTCCGATACGAGGGTTTGTCCGTCGATGGCTTCTATCTCTTTAACGCGTTGAATCTTGGTAAGGATAAAATCGGTATAGCTGCTTACGCGCATGTCGCGCCAAGCTTCATTGTAGTCGTGGTTCTTCTTTACCATCAGTTCGAGCGCTTCCTTGGCGTGCTGATCGTACAGCTCGAGGGCTGTTTCGGTGTCGATGTCTACAGCATCTGAGAAACCTTTCTCCAGTTGTATGAGTCCGATGATGCCATAGTTGATGATGGCGATAAATTCAGGACGTATGCCTTCGCCGACCAGTGAAACTCCGGAAATCTCTAGTGAACGGATGCGTTTCGCCTTGATGAAGAGTTGATCGGTGAGGGAAGAAGGACGCAATATCCGCCACGAAGCACTATAATCGTGCAACTTCTTTTCAAACAAGGCGCGGCATTCTTGCATCGTTTCCTTGAATTGCAGTTCTGTTTGGTTATGACTACACATATCTTGTTTTGTCTGCAAAATTACCTCTTTTTATTTATATAAACAAAAATACGACTGGTTTTCAGTCTTCTGCTTGCTTCTTGTGGATGAACTTGACGCGCGCCACTTCGGCATCAAATCGTGCCTTGACCGAGTCGAGTTTAATTTTCATTGTTGTCACCCCGCTCAGTTCCTCAGCTGTAGCAATTCCCTTGTTTTTCTTGGCCTCCACTTCGGCTTTTCGCTTTTCATAGTCGGCGGTCATCGTCAACAGAGCAGAGTCTGCCTTCTCTAAGTTGCGCTGTGCCATTTTTAGTGCTGCCTCTTGATACACTTTCAGTGCTTCCTTGCGCAGTTCTATCTCTTTCGGATACTTCTTGCGTAGCGAATCGATGCTACTGATGGCTTCTTGGTATTGTCCGGTTGTATATTTCTGATGAATCTTGTCCATCAGAGCCTGCGCGTCTTTGTGCGAGTTGTCGCATCCGCACAGTACGACTGCGAGTGCCGCCACGGAGTAGCCTATCGTTTTCTTGAGTCTGTTCATGTAAAAGAAATGTTTTGTTTCGTGCAAAAATAGCAGAAAAGAATGAAAAGAGCAAACCTGCCACCGAATATTTCCAACCAAGCAGCCTAATATGGCGAGTTGTACTCCATTAAAAAATGCACTACGGTGCGATGCCCAACGTACTATGCTGCGATGGCCAACGCACTATAGTGAAAGTGCCAACGCACCCTAGTGGGTAAAAAGCGTCCTCTGCATGATGATGATCCTGTAGATTTGTATAACGAACTGAAGACAGCGTTAAAATAAGGAACCAATATCAACCTTTACAAATATTGTTATGGATAAGATGTTATTCGAGCAGAATTTGATAGATACCCTGCATGGCTAGTAATAATTAATCCCTCATTGAGGGATTTTTATATGTCAAGGAGAGTGCGCTTGGGGTGAAAAAATTAAGTAGGTTTATCAAAGCCTCCAAGAAAAATTCGTAACTTTGCACTCTAATCTAAGGATGATATAAGAAGACAATGAGATTTTATTCAGATGCCGAGTTGGCACAACTCCTCGATAAAGACATCTTTCACAAAATATCTGCTGCAGCCGACGGACTGGGCTTAGAATGCTATGTGGTGGGTGGCTATGTGCGTGACCTCTTTTTGGAACGCCCTTCGAATGACATTGATGTGGTCGTCGTGGGTAGTGGTATACAGGTCGCCAATGCATTGAAGCAGCAGTTGGGCAAGCGAGCTTATCTGTCTGTGTTCCGCAATTTCGGAACGGCGCAGGTGAAATATAAGGAGATGGAAGTGGAATTTGTCGGCGCACGTAAGGAAAGTTATAACCGTGGTTCGCGAAAGCCTATCGTGGAAGATGGTACGTTGGAGGATGACCAAAATCGGCGTGACTTTACCATTAATGCTATGGCCATCTGTCTGAATAAGGAACGTTTTGGAGAACTCGTTGACCCCTTTAATGGATTGGCAGACATGGAGGATAAAATCATTTGTACACCTCTTGATCCCGATATTACCTTCAGCGACGACCCGTTGCGCATGATGCGTTGCGTGCGCTTTGCTACCCAACTGAATTTCCAAATAGAAGATGAAACCTTTGATGCCCTTGGACGCAATGTGGATCGTATTAAGATTATCAGTGGAGAGCGCATTGTGGATGAGTTGAACAAAATCATGATGACGGCGCAACCTAGTAGGGGCTTCGTAGATTTATATCGTTGTGGTCTACTTTCGCTCATCATTCCCGAACTTACGGCTCTCGATGTTGTAGAGACGCGTAACGGAAGGGCACACAAAAACAATTTCTATCACACGCTTGAAGTGCTTGACAATGTGGCACGACAGTCGGACAACTTGTGGCTTCGTTGGGCAGCATTGTTCCACGATGTAGGCAAACCGCGCAGCAAACGCTGGGATAACCAGATGGGGTGGACGTTTCATAACCACAACTATCTAGGTGCTAAGATGATTCCCGGAATCTTCCGTCGGATGAAGTTGCCCATGGATGTCAAGATGAAGTATGTGCAAAAGATGGTCGACTTGCATATGCGTCCCATTGTTATCGCAGACGAAGAAGTGACCGATAGTGCCGTGCGGAGGTTGATGAACGATGCCGGCGACGACATAGACGACCTGATGACACTATGTGAGGCCGATATTACGAGCAAAAACATGGTGCGCAAACAACGTTTCCTAGAGAATTTTCGTATCGTAAGGGAAAAACTGGCAGACTTGAAAGAGAAAGACTATAAGCGCCTGCTACAACCTTGCATCGATGGAAATGAGATCATGGAAATGTTTCACCTACCCCCTTGCCGTGAGGTGGGAACATTGAAGCAAACGCTCAAGGATGCAGTGCTTGACAATCGGGTGGCAAACGAACGAGAGCCCCTAATGCAACTCCTCATGGAAAAGGCACGGCAGATGGGTTTGGCGTAAAGGTGAAAAGTTGATAAAAGAATGTTTCCTTAAGGGTAAATAGTGTTAAATGTGTAACTTGGTTCTCCGAGTTACACATTTAATATATACCTTTGCACACCGAAAACTGAACGTAGTGTTTGAGTTTTCAGGGTAGTCTTTCCTCCCTTAGAGAAGTGATGACAAGGGAAGATATTGTTTTGAATAGAGAAATCATATAAAGAATTATACATTATATAGTAGGTATGACAAAGAATAAAATTTTATTGTTTGCGGCAATGGCTGCAATGCTTGTCTCTTGTGGAGACAAGAAGTCGTCAGGAAAACCTGACTTTGGTGACAACGAGTATGCTGTGAGAACCGTTGCAGCGCAAAGTGCCAACATCGAAAGCACGTACCCAGCTACCATTAAGGGTGTTCAGGATGTGGAAATCAGGCCGAAAATTTCTGGTTTCATCACCAAACTTTGTGTGAAAGAAGGTCAGGCAGTAAAGGCTGGACAACTTCTTTTTGTAATCGACAACGTGACCTACGCTGCCGCTGTACGTCAGGCTTCGGCTGCTGTGAATTCTGCCAAGGCGCAACTCAACACGGCACGCTTGACTTATAACAATAACTTGAAACTTTTTAAGAACAATGTGATTGGTTCTTACGAACTTCAATCTGCCAAGAATTCTATGGAAGCTGCTGCTGCTGCCCTTGCACAGGCAGAAGCAACCTACGTGTCAGCTAAACAGAACTTGGATTTCTGCTATGTGACCAGTCCCGCTTCAGGTGTGATTGGAAATCTTCCTTATCGTGTGGGTGCTCTCGTGAGTGCATCCAGCCAAGAGCCTCTCACCACTGTATCTAATATCAGCACCATGCAGGTATACTTCTCTATGACAGAGAAAGACTTGCTCGAAATGACCAAGACAGCTGGTGGCATTCACGCTGCTATCAAGGATTATCCTGCTGTACAACTGCAACTTGCTGATGGTACCATCTATGAGCACCCAGGACATGTGGCTACCGTGAGCGGTGTCATCGACCCCACAACAGGTTCTGTATCGATGCGTGCCGACTTCCCGAATCCATCACATCTGCTCAAGAGTGGCGGCTCAGGCTCTATCGTTGTGCCCCATCACAGCAACACCGCTATCGTGATACCTCAAGATGCTGTATCACAGGTGCAAGACAAACACTTCGTTTATGTTGTAGGCAAGGATAACAAGGTGAAATACACAGCTGTAACCATAGACCCGAAGGATGATGGCAAGAACTATATCATCACCAGTGGACTGAACATTGGCGACCGCTTTGTGGTAAACGGCATTTCTTCGCTTTCTGACGGAATGGAAATCAAACCTATCACAGAAGCACAATATCAAGAAAAGTTGAAGAAGACTGAAGCCATGGGTGCAGATCAGAGCGATTTGCAGAAACTCAAGAAAGACTTTGGCAAGTAATTGTGAAGGAAACAACTAAAGAGATTAATCCATGAAATTAGATAACTTTATCAAGCGTCCGGTACTCTCGACGGTGATTTCAATCTTGATTGTCATCCTCGGTGTAATCGGACTCATATCACTGCCTATTGAGCAGTACCCGAACATCGCTCCTCCTACCATCATGGTGCGTGCATCTTATACGGGTGCCAACGCTGAGACAGTGCTTAACTCCGTGCTTGCCCCTCTTGAGGAGCAAATCAATGGTGTGGAGGGCATGACCTATATGACCTCTTCTGCCACCAATGACGGTTCGGCTTCTATTTCCGTGTTCTTCAAGCAAGGTATGGATGCCGACATGTGTCAGGTGAACGTGCAGAACCGCGTGTCGCAAGCTTCAGCTTTGTTGCCTGCCGAGGTAACAAAGGCTGGTGTGACCGTGATGAAACGTCAGTCGTCTACAGTGATCCTCTTCGGTCTTACCGCTGATGACGACCGCTACGACGATGAATTCCTTGCCAACTATGCCAACATCAATGTGGTGCCAGCCATCAAGCGTGTGAGCGGTGTGGGTGAGTGTCAGTGCTTCTCACAGAAAGACTACACCATGCGCTTGTGGATCGACCCCGTGAAAATGAAGAACTATGGTCTTATTCCAAGCGACTTGACCAGTGTGCTCTCTCAGCAGAACATCGAAGCCGCTCCAGGTTCGGTGGGTGAGCAGAGCGACAACCAGTATCAATACACTTTCCGCTATAAGGGCCGTTTGAAGACTCCTGAGGAATTTGGTAACATGATTATCAAGTCTACTCAGGATGGTCAGACCATTCGTGTGAAAGACGTAGCCAAGGTGGAAATGGGCGCGTTGTCCTACAACGTAGACTCTAAGAACAACGGCAAGGCATCTGTCACGATGATGGTGACACAGACTGCAGGTTCTAACGCTACGGAAATTGCTACCAATATCAAGAAACTTCTTGCGGAGCAGGAAGCTTCTATGCCTCCTGGCTTGCACTTCGACGTGATGCAGGATGTGACAGAGTTCCTCTTCGCTTCTATCGAAGACTTGGTGAAGACACTCGTTGAGGCATTTATCCTCGTGTTCATCGTGGTATACATCTTCTTGCAGGATACACGTTCTACACTGATTCCGTTGATTGCCGTTCCAGTGTCGTTGATTGGTACGTTCTTCTTCCTCTATGTGTTTGGCTTCTCGCTCAACTTGCTGACCCTTGCCGCTCTTGTGCTTGCCATTGCCATTGTGGTCGACGATGCCATAGTGGTGGTCGAGGCTGTGCATGCCAAGCTCGACCTCGGCTACAAGTCGGCCCGCCAGGCGTCTATTGATGCCATGAATGAAATCTCGGGTGCTATCATCTCCATCACCCTTGTGATGGCTGCCGTGTTCGTGCCAGTGTCGTTCATGGGTGGAACATCAGGTACGTTCTATCGTGAGTTTGGTATCACCATGGCTATCTCTATTGTGATCTCCGCTCTGAATGCCTTGACGCTGTCTCCAGCTCTTTGTGCCATCTTGCTGAAACCGAAGAATGAAGATGGTAGCGAGCGAAAGATGTCTATGATAGACCGTTTCCATGCTTCGTTCAATGCGGCTTATGGAAAGGTGCAGACCAAGTATGGTCATGGCGTTCGTCGCATTGTGGAGCGTCCAGTTATCGCTATCGCTGCGGTGATTGTCGGCATTGCCGCTATGGCATTGTTGATGGCGAATACAAAGACAGGTCTTGTGCCTGACGAAGATACCGGTACGGTGTTCTGTACGGTGTCTACCCCTCCAGGAACTTCTATGACGAAGACCAATGAGGTGATGGACCAAGTAGACCGTATGCTTGCCACCAACCCCGCTATCCAGAGTCGTATGCGTATCACGGGTTACAACTTCATTGCAGGTCAAGGATCTAACCAAGGTACGTTCATTATCAAGCTCAAGTCGTTCGAGGAGCGTCAAGCTCAAGAAGGACCATTGAAATATATCGGTGTGCACAACCTTGGTTCAACGATGGTGCTCGGCATGATCTACAAGCAGACCGCAGCCATCAAGGGCGCACAGATTTTGGCATTCCAGCCGCCTATGGTGCAAGGTTTCTCTGCCACCAACGGTTTGACCTTCTCTATGCAAGACCGTACGGGTGGTGATGTGAACAAGTTCTATGAGGTGACTCAGAAGTTTATTGCAGAACTGAACAAACGTCCCGAAATCAGTAATGCCATGACTTCCTACAACTCCAAGTATCCTCAGTATAAGATAGATGTGGATGTAGCCAAGTGTAAGCAGAGCGGCATAGACCCCTCAACCGTGCTCACTACGATGCAAGGCTACTATGGAGGTATGTATGCTTCAAACTTCAACTCCTATGGTAAACTCTATCGTGTGTATATCCAGGCAGATCCGAAAGACCGTGCTGACTTGAAGAGTTTGAGCAACATCTATGTGCGCACCTCTTCGGGCGAGATGGCACCTATTCAGGAATATGTGAATCTCAGCCGAGTTTATGGTCCTCAGGAAATCGACCGTTTCAACCTTTTCACCTCAATTAATGTGAATGCTTCGGCTGCTGACGGCTATTCTACGGGTGATGCGTTGAAGGCTATGTCTGAAGTGGCAAAGACATCACTGCCCACAGGCTTCACCTATGAGTTCTCTGGTTTGACAAGAACTGAGCAAGAGTCGAGCAACTCGACGGCACTCATCTTCATCCTCTGTCTGACATTCGTTTACTTGATTCTGTCGGCACAGTATGAAAGCTATGTTCTGCCGTTGTCAGTAATCCTCTCTATACCATTCGGTTTGGCAGGAGCCTTCCTGTTTACCAATCTCTTTGGCAAGAACAACGACATCTATATGCAGATCGCTCTCATCATGTTGATGGGTTTGTTGGCAAAGAACGCTATTCTTATCGTGCAGTTCGCCCTCGAACGTCGCCGCACAGGTATGGCCATATCATGGTCTTCTGTTCTGGGTGCTACCGCTCGTCTGCGTCCTATCTTGATGACCTCATTGGCCATGATCATTGGTTTGTTGCCTATGTTGATGCCATGGGGCGTAGGTTACAATGGAAACATGACGCTTGGTGCTGCCGCTATCGGTGGTATGCTTATCGGTATGCTCTGTCAGATTATGATTGTGCCCGCATTGTTCTACATCTTCCAAACCATTCAGGAGAAGATCAAACCTATCGAATTTGAGGATGACAATGCAGACGTTGCTACCGAGCTGAAGCAATACACCAATCCGCTTGCTGCCAATTTCCGCACTGGCGAGGAGAAGCTCAGTGGTGACAATGTAAATCCAAATATCTAAAAGAAGTAAAGATGAAAGTTAGAAATATCCTTCCGTTAGCTTTCGCAGCTGCTCTGATGAGCAGTTGCGGAATCTACAACAAATATCAGCGTCCTGACGTGAATACTACAGGGTTGGTTCGCGACTCTGCTTCTATAGCTGACACGCTTGCCGTTTCAGACACGACGAGCTTCGGCAACTTGGCATGGCGTAGCGTCTTTACCGACCCACAACTGCAGGTGCTCATCGAGAAAGGTCTTGAATGCAATACCGACATGCTTAACGCAGCTCTCAACGTGCAGATGGTCGAGGATCAACTCATGGTTGCTAAGTTGGCTTTCGTGCCTTCGTTTACCTTCTCTCCGCAAGGCACCATCTCCTCTTGGGATGGCAACAAGGCTACCAAAACCTATTCCCTGCCCGTCACAGCTAGTTGGAGTGTTGACCTCTTTGGCAACTTGCTCAACCAGAAGCGCAGTGCCCAGATGTCACTATTGGCTACCAAAGATTATCAATTGGTGGTGAAGACCAAGCTCATCTCGAATATCGCCAATATGTATTACACGCTCTTGATGCTTGACAAGCAGCTCGAAGTTGTCAACAACATGGCAAACTTGACGAAAGACACGTGGAATATCATGAAGATACAGAAGGAGCTCGGTCGTACGAAAGAAACTAGCGTGCAGAGCGCAGAAAGCAATTACTATTCAGTGCTCGCACAGGCTACCGACTTGAAGCGCCAGATTCGTGAGACTGAAAATTCGTTGTCGCTCTTGTTGGGACAACCTGCCCAGACCATTGCTCGCGGCACGTTTGATAATCAGTCGTTGCCTTCGCAGTTCTCTACAGGTATAGGCATCCAACTGCTGAACAATCGTCCTGATGTGCACTATGCAGAAATGAGTCTTGCTCAGTGCTTCTATAATACGAATGCAGCACGTTCAAAATTCTACCCCAGCATCACGATATCGGGTACAGGCGCCTATACCAATAGTGGTGGTGGAGGCATTGTGAACCCCGGAAAGTGGTTGCTCAGTGCCGTAGGCAGTTTGGTGCAGCCCATCTTCCAGCATGGTCAGATTATTGCTGGACTGAAGGTGGCAAAAGCACAACAGGAGCAGGCATTCAACACCTGGCAAAACACTGTACTTTCTGCAGGTAGCGAGGTGAGCAATGCGCTTGTACTCTATAACTCATCGGAGGAGAAGAGTCAGCTTGAAGCCAAGCAGGTGGAAAGCCTGAAGAAGAATGTGGAATACACCAAGATGCTTTTCAATGAAGGAAGCTCGACCTATCTTGAGGTCATCACTGCCCAGCAGAGCCTGCTCAACGCAGAACTCTCCAAGGTGGCTGACGATTTCTATAAGATGCAGGCCGTGGTCAATCTCTACTATGCACTTGGCGGAGGCCGCAATTAAAGAACCTTTAAAGCATTAGAATATGAACAATATAAGTCCACAAGCATGCATAGACCCGAAGGCGAAGATTGGTAACAACGTGACCATCTATCCCTTTGCCTATATAGAGGGTGATGTAGTCATCGGTGACGACTGTGTCATCTATCCCTATGTGAGCATCATGAACGGCACCCGTTTGGGCCGTGGCAACAAGGTATATCAGAATACCGTGCTCGGCGCCGAACCTCAAGACTTTAATTATAAGGGTGAGATCACCACTCTTGAAATTGGTGATGAGAACATCATCCGTGAGAATGTGGTCATCAACCGTGCCACCTATGCCACGGGCAAGACCCACATCGGTAACCGCAACTTCCTGATGGAAGGTGTACACATCAGCCATGATACCGACGTACACGACTATTGCGTGTTTGGCTATGGTACCAAGATTGCTGGTGACTGCGAGATCCACAGTGGCATCATCTTCTCTTCTGGTGTCATCGTCAACGCACAGGTTCGTGTGGGTACGGCAGCCATGATTACCAGTGGTTGTCGCGTGAGCAAAGACGTGCCCCCATTCATCGTGGCTACCGACAATCCCGTGCGTTATGCCGGCCTTAATCAAGAGATGCTCAAGAACCATGGCATCAGTGAGAAAGTGTTGGCCCACTTGGCCAATGCCTATCGTTTGGTATTCCACGGA
Organism: Clostridium sp. CAG:302; assembly: GCA_963658165.1. Lineage (GTDB taxonomy): Bacteria > Bacteroidota > Bacteroidia > Bacteroidales > Bacteroidaceae > Prevotella. The sequence goes on from CAVKQP010000001.1 coordinate 11,166, forward strand.
CAGACCAGCGTCTTTGATGCCGCCATCCAAATCAAGGAGCAGGTGCCTGATGGAAGTGCCGTGCGCAACGTGGTCAACTTCATCCAGAGCACCAAGCTCGGCATTATCGGCAAAGTTTAAATAATCATACCTATATTTACTCTGTAGTGGGAGGCGGGTTGCTGTGAAGTGGCCCGCCCCCTTATGTTTTGTGGCGGTTTGAAAATAAATAGGATTTAAATTTCATATTCCGCTCTTTTATACTATCTTTGCAAAGATGGTTGCATCTATTATAGGTGTGCCGCTTTGTTCTAATGAAACAATTGGTAATAATATGGCAGACAAGAAATTGAGGTTCGCTCTCTTTGGCAATGAGTATCAAGCACGCAAGTCGGCATCTATACAAAAGGTGCTTGAGGTGCTTGCCAGCCATGGCTCCGAAATCTATATGGATCGGCCGTTCTACGAATTCTTGACCAAGGCCCTTGGTCTTAAGGTTGGTGTTGAAGGACTTTTCGATGACTATAACTTCGATGTAGACTTCTGCATCTCTATGGGGGGCGATGGAACCTTCCTCAAGACGGTCAGCAGGGTGGGCTCCAAGTGCATACCTATCATCGGTATCAATACGGGTAGGTTGGGTTTCTTGGCTGATGTCGGTCCTTCGGAAATCGAGGAGGCGTTGCAACTTGTCTATGATGGAACTTATGAGGTGGAGCAGCAGACCATCATCAAGATAGAGGCAGATGGAGAACCTATTGAAGGTAATCCCTACGCCCTTAACGACATTGCCTTGCTCAAGCGCGATATGGCATCTATGATTTCCATACGCACTTCCATCAATGACGACTATTTGGTCACCTATCAAGCCGATGGCCTCATTGTGACTACCCCCACGGGAAGTACAGCCTATTCCCTTTCCAACGGCGGACCCATCATGGTGCCTCAAACAGGCACGCTTTGTCTTACTGCTGTTGCGCCTCATAGCTTGAATATTCGCCCCATTGTCATACCCGATGATTGCGTGATTACGTTGGAGGTGGAGAGCCGTTCGCACAATTTCTTGGCAGCCATCGATGGTAGGTCTGAAAAACTCCTTGAGGGTACTCGGGTGACCATTCGCAAGGCTCCCTTTGCAGCTCGCGTGGTCAAGCGCATGGGACAACGCTATTTCTCCACGCTGCGTGAGAAGATGATGTGGGGTATGGATGGACGTCGGCAGTTTGACATCCGCAGCTTTTGATTTACCAAATAGACGACATCTAATCCCGAACCTCACGTGAAGAAACTCCTCAGCAAGATATTTCGTTTAGACCGCAACAAGTATACCACGGGTCAAATCTTTCGCTGGCTATGGCAGGCTTGGCGAGGCAACCGTGCGCAGGCATTGCTCAATGCGTCAATCGGACTGCTTGATGTATTGGCTAGTCTTGCCTCTGTGTGGGCTGTCCAGCGAGCCATCGATGTGGCTTCGGGCGTTCGTGAAGGTTCTATCGTAGGGAGCGTGTCGTTGATGGGTTTGCTCATCCTCTTTATTTTTGCCCTTTCTGTGTCATCGGTATGGGTACGCAATTTGCTTGGTGTTCGTGCGCAAAACCGCATGCAGCAACGCATCCTTGACCATATCCTTCGTTCTGAATGGAGAGGACGTGAGGCAATGCACAGTGGTGATGTACTGAACCGCTTGGAAACCGATGTTGCCACGGTGGTCACCTTTCTCACCGAAACCCTTCCCAATACACTTTCCGTATTGGCTCTTTTCCTTGGATCATTTCTCTATTTGTTCTCGATGGACCGTGTGCTTGCCATCGTTGTGGTGGCAATCATCCCTTTGTTTGTACTCCTCAGCAAGATTTATGTGAACCGCATGCGACGGCTCACTCGTTCGGTGCGTGAATCAGACAGTAGGGTGCAGAGTGTGCTACAGGAAACCGTGCAGCATCGTATGCTCATCAAGACACTTGAGGGTGAACGTTCCATGGTTGAACGACTAGAAGATACGCAGCGCGTATTGCGCCATCATGTTGTTAAGCGTACGTTGTTCTCAGTCTTTTCCAACTTCTCCCTCAATTTTGGTTTTGCTCTCGGCTATCTGATAGCATTTGCTTGGGCTGCTGTACGCATGTCTTCAGGCACTTTGTCCTTTGGCGGCATGACGGCCTTCTTGCAGTTGGTCAACAAAATACAGAATCCAGCACGCAATCTGACCAAACTTGCCCCCGCCTTTGTCGGTGTGTTTACGGCTGCTGAACGACTGATGGAATTGGAGTCTGTACCGCTTGAGCAGCAAGGAGAACCTCAGATGATGGATGCTCCTTTGGGCGTGCGGCTCACGGATGTGTGCTACACATATCCTGCTTCCCATCGTCCCATCCTCAATCATTTGTCATTCGACTTTAAACCGGGAACCTGTACTGCCATTTTAGGTGAGACGGGTGCAGGCAAGACCACACTTGTTCGTGTGATACTCGCCCTGTTGTGCCCTCAAGAAGGAAGGGCGGTCTTCTATAACGAGTCGGAAGAACGCACGCTTTCCCCTTTGTTGCGCTGCAATTTGGTCTATGTGCCCCAGGGTAATACGTTGATGAGCGGCACCATCCGCGATAATCTCCGCATGGGAAATCCTGTAGCTACCGATGATGAGATGCGGCAGGCACTCCACAAAGCATGTGCCGACTTCGTGTTTGAATTGCCCGATCAACTCGACACTCGGTGCAGTGAGGCTGGTGGCGGTCTGAGTGAAGGACAGGCACAACGCATTGCCATTGCCCGTGCCTTGCTCCGTAATCGTCAGGTGATGATTTTCGATGAGGCGACCAGTGCACTTGATCTTGCCACAGAACGTGCCTTGCTCGACAACCTACTTAAGGAACGCAACCACACCATCATCTTCATTACCCATCGCCCCGCAGTGGTGGACTATTGCGATCAAGTGCTTCGGGTGGAACGCACTTAGAAGTAGTTTATGTTCTCCGTTTTCCGTATTAGCCACTTAAACGGATGATTTTCCCCTGTAATATGAAAGAAAATCCATCTATACTTATTATATATATGGTAATTTTGTGCCGCTAATCGGAACGTAAACAAAATCAATACAATCATTCTATGAGCAAAAAACTATTCGCTTTCTTTTGTCTTGCCCTAACGGCTATGTCGTCATGGGCAGCAGACAATCTGAAAATCTGGTATCAAAAACCTGCCGTCTATTGGGAAGAGGCGTTGCCGCTAGGTAATGGCAGATTGGCCTCAATGGTTTATGGCGGTGCTGAAAACGAAGAAATCCAGTTGAACGAGGAAACCATATCGCAAGGACAGCCCAACACGAACTACAATCCTAAGGCGTTGAAGTCGCTCGATCAGGTGCGCAAACTCATCTTTAAGGGTCTGAACGATTCTGCCCAAGCGGTGGCTACGCGTGATTTCCTCGCTCCTAATGCAAGCAATGGCTGCCGCTACCAGACGGCAGGAAGTCTGCGTATAGCCTACAAAGATCACAAAGGCTATACTAACTATCGCCGTGAACTGAGTCTTGATCGTGCGCTTTCCACGGTCACCTATCGTGTGGGTGGCGTCGACTACACCGAGCGCACCTTTGTGTCGATGGCAGACCAACTCGTTATCGTGCGGTTGCAAGCATCTAAAAAAGGAAAACTCAACTTCTCTACCTATTTCACATGTCCGCAGGATGTCAACCGCAAGGCTTCGGTCAAAGGTGGGGTGAAAAGCATACAGATGGATGGCTACACAGGAAGTTCGGAAGCGGTCGAGGGTGGAAAACTGCACTTCGTCAACTTGCTGAACCTTCGTAACACAGACGGAAAAGTTACTGCTTCAGACACTGCCTTGGTCGTCAAAGGAGCCACCGACGTGACTCTTTATATTTCCATTGCCACCAACTTTGTCAATTACAAGGATATCTCTGCTGATCCCTATAAGCGCAATGCGGAATACATGCGGAACGCTCGTCCTTATGATGAGGCTTTTGCACGCAGTTTGGAGAAATATCGCGAACAGTTTGGACGTGTACAGCTTGATTTGGGCGGTAGCGCATATGAAAATATGCCTACCGATGAGCGCATTCGCACCTTCTCCCAACATACCGATAACCAGTTGGTATCGCTCTATTTTCAGTTCGGGCGTTACTTGCTCATCAGTTGTTCACAACCCGGTTGCCAGCCTGCCAACCTACAGGGTAAGTGGAATGCTAAACTCAATCCAGCTTGGAAATGCCGCTACACCATTAATATTAATACCGAGATGAACTATTGGCCGGCAGAGCCGACCAACCTACCCGAACTGCATCAACCGCTAGTTAAGATGATTGAGGAATTGTCTGAGGTCGGTTCGGAAACAGCTCGCATGATGTATGGATGCCGAGGTTGGGTGGCACACCACAACACCGATCTCTGGCGCATGACAGGAGCGGTAGACCGTGGCTACTGTGGCGTATGGCCTACGTCCAACGCTTGGCTTTGCCAACATCTATGGAATCGCTATCTCTTTAATGGTGACAAGCAATATCTGGCACAGGTATACCCCCTAATGAAAGGCGCTTCTGAGTTCTTTGTCGACTTTATGGTACCCGATCCCACTACAGGAAAACTTGTAGTGTGTCCATCCAATTCCCCCGAAAACGGACCGAAGTTGAAGAATACCAAGTCGCATCTTTTTGCTGGCATCACCATGGACAACGAGTTGGTCACCGATCTCTTCACCCATACGGCTGCTGCTGCCAACATCTTGGGCAAAGACCAAGCATTTGCCGACACCATATTAAATATGCGTGCCTATATCACCCCTTTGCGCGTAGGTAAGTATGGACAGTTGCAAGAATGGGCGGAAGACTGGGATAATCCGCGCGACCACCATCGCCATGTGTCCCATCTGTGGGCACTCTATCCTGGCAATGAAATCTCTCCCTATCGCACCCCCGACGCATTTAGTGGTGTGGTCAACACGCTCATCCAGCGTTCCGATGCCTCTACGGGTTGGAGCATGGGGTGGAAGGTGTGTCTGTGGGCACGCTGTCTAGATGGCAACCATGCCTATAAACTCATCCAAGACCAACTGTCACTCGTGTCGCCAGAGAGTCAGCAAGGGCAGGGAGGTGGCACCTATCCTAACATGTTTGATGCTCATCCACCATTCCAAATTGATGGAAACTTTGGTTGTTGTGCTGGCATCGGTGAGATGCTCGTCCAGAGTCACGATGGTTGTGTCAATCTCTTGCCCGCCTTGCCCGATGCATGGAAGGCTGCTGGTTCGGTAAAAGGTTTGCGCACCATAGGCGGTTTTGTGGTGGAAGACTTGCAGTGGCGTGACGGTAAGGTGGTTAAAGCCGTTGTGCGTTCCACCTTGGGCGGCAATCTTCGTTTGCGTTTGCCCAACGAGGTGAAGTCGTCCGCACCTTTGCAAAAGGCGGAAGGGGAGAATACCAACCCGCTCTTTACCACTTATAGTATGCATACGGAAGTAAGTCCAGAGGCTACTATCAATGTTCCGACCTTGCACCCCACTTATCTTTACGACGTGCTAACACTGCCTGGTGAGACTATTACCATTGCTTTATAGACATCGTTTAAGGCATATTTAGAAAACGCAGTAGGCTTCGTAGTTCAATGAAACCTACTGCGTTTTCTTGATAAAGTTTTTCCAAGCTGCAATATTTTTGTATATTTGCACTTGCAAAACAATGAAAAATCGAAGACAAGTTTGACAATATGAGAAGAAAGAAACTTCTGTTTATATGCTTGGGAAACATCTGCCGTTCTCCAGCTGCCAATGCCATTATGCAGCACATGGTCGATGAGCGAGGACTGGCGGATGCGTATGAAATCGATAGTGCAGGCATCGGGGCATGGCATGTAGGCAACCTCCCCGACAATCGTATGCGCAGTCATGGTCACCGCCATGGCTACACCTTCGACCATCATGCCCGTCAGATTTGCGATGCCGACTTTGACCATTTCGACTACATCATCGTCATGGACGAAGAAAACTATAAGGCGGTGAGTCGCATGAAAGAGCGGTTGGGCAGCAGTACCTGTGTGTGTCGCATGGCAGACTATTTTACCGAGCATCGTAAATACACCACTGTTCCAGACCCATACTATGGTGGTGATAGCGACTTTGAACTTGCCATCGAGCTGATAGAAGATGGTTGCCGGGGCTTGCTGGAAAGTCTTGAAGGTTAACGTTTTGTGTTAAACTGTAAAACCTTGAGTGTACGGATTGATATGTTTGTGCACTGTATTATAATAGCCTTATTGTAAGGTAAGGATAATTTTGCATTTGTGCATTTACCTGAATAAAACCAAAAACTAAAATAACAATTAGATGAACAACAACTTTACCAAACTCATGCTGGCAGCATTGCTCACGGGCGGAAGCCTTGGTGTAAGTGCTGACGATCTTATCGCATTCCCAGATGCAGCGGGATGGGGCCGTTTCGCCAAAGGCGTACGTGCCAATTTGTCTAGTGCATCTGTTTATCATGTGACCAATCTGAAAGATTCTGGCACGGGTTCTCTCCGTGATGCTATCAGTCAGCCTAACCGTATCATTGTGTTCGATGTGGCAGGTGTCATCAATATTTCCAGCCGATTAGTGTTTAAGAATAATCTGTATGTGGCTGGTCAGACAGCTCCTGGTGAGGGTGTCACTGTTTATGGTGATGGCGTTTCTTTCTCTGGCGCCAACAACATCATTGTGCGCTACATGCGTTTCCGCATGGGACATGGAGGTTCTTCAGGGAAAGACTGTGCTGGTATTGCCAATGGTCAGAACATGATTTTCGACCATTGCTCGTTCTCTTGGGGTTTGGACGAAACCTTCTCTATCAATCCCGACAACAAAGGTCAGCATCCTGACTACATCACCATCTCAAATACCATTATGGGACAAGGCTTGATGCCTCACTCAGCTGGTGGCTTGATGCAGTCTAACTATATCACGCTCTATCGCAACCTTTATTGCGACAACTCTACCCGTAACAATAAGGTGAAGGGTATCAATCAGTTTGTGAACAATGTGGTTTACAACTGGTCCAACATGGCTTACAATATGGGTGGTGATTCTTCAGGAGATTCTTATTGCAATATTGAGGGCAATCTATTTATTAATGGTCCATCGAAAGGTGGCAACGCTTTCTCTGGTGGAAGCGGTGAAGGTGCTTTCAATTTCTATGGAAACGATAACTGGCAGGATAGTAACATGGATGGTATCTTTGATCCATACGAAGTGACCAATTATGCTGCAGGTACTCGTCAAGACACTCCTTACGATTATCCTGAATTGCCTAAATATGCAGGAAACAGTTTGTTGGAAACGCTGATTCCTACTGTAGGTGCCTCCTTGCCCTATCGAGATCCTAGTGATTGCTATATGATAGACGAGGTGATGTCGGTTGGCAAGAAGGGCGCGCTCATTTCCAATGAAGAAACACTTCCTTATGGTGCTCCAAATACATGGTCGGTATGGGGCGGCAATAGCCGTGTGGATACAGACGATGATGGCATTCCCGATGTTTGGGAAACTAAGCTAGGTACCGATCCTAACAAGGACGATGCACTTGAATTGGCTGCTAATGGATACACCAACATAGAGAACTATGTAAATAGTATTACAGTAGATGACAGGGATTACTACCTTCGCAAACCTTTGTGTATCGAATTTGTCTCTGCCACTACGTCAACCATTAAGTTGCAATGGTGCGATTACACTTATGGAGAGGATGGCTTTGTTATAGAACTCAGGAAGGCAGGTACGAATGTTTGGAAGGAAATGGCTCGCACTAGTGCTAATGCAACGTCTTATACTTTGACGGGACTGCCCGATGGAACTCAATATGATGTGCGTCTGCGTGCATTTGCAGATGATAAAACGTCGGATTATTCTGAGGTGGTTACCATGGCTACGCGTCCCGTTGAGACTGGTGTTATCGACATAGATAGCTATGAACCCGACTTGACGTGGGACAATACAGCTACTGCTTGGGATTTGACAACAAAGAGTTGGAATGGTGGCCAAGAAGCGTATACTGATGGCAAGAAGGTGCTTTTCAATGCGACGGAAGATGCGACGGCAATGCTTACGGAAACCGTATTACCTGAGGCTATTGTAGTAAAGGGCAATGGCAACGTGACGATTGATGGCACAGGATTCATTAATGGTGAGACTTCAGTGAACAAAGGTGGTGAAGGAACCTTGACACTGAAGACTGAAAATACGTATGAGGGAGCAACTGTACTCCATGATGGCGTCATTGAATTCAGTAGTTTGAAAGATGGTGGACAAGCCAGTGCCATTGGCGCAAGTACTAATTTTGCACAAAACTGGATCTTCGATGGTGGCGTTTATAAATATACAGGCGCATCTACCTCTACCGACCGTGCTGCGCAAGTGAAGAACGAAACTGAACTTAATGTAGCGAATAAGTCAGCGGTTGTTACCATGAATGGCACATTCGAAGGCAGTGGCGACTTGGCTTTCAATGGTGAAGGACAAGTGAAAATAGGAACAACGAAATTCTTTAGCTATACGGGCGCTACCATTCTCCGTGGCGGAACGGTTTATCTCTCTACTACAGATATATCGAAAGCAGGTATAGGCTCTTCTTCTAAATTGGTGATGGCTGGTGGTGAATTGAAGACCAAAGGCGAAACGAGTGGTTATGAGACCTATTCGTTCCCGATGGAGATAAAGGCTGGAACGGTGTCTCAATTCTCTCCTAATCGTTGCTGTTATTGGAATAGCACGGTGACTGGTTCTGGTACCCTGCAGTTTAACATTCCCTATTTGCGTGAGTATCTGAAAGGAAATTTCAAAGAATTTACAGGAAAACTCATTGCAAATGGCGTTTCTACGGAAAAGGAAGGCTCTCTGTTGTTGCTGAATAGCAATAGTGTGACACTGCCTAATGCTATAGTAGAGTTGGCTGGCAATGCCCGTTTGGCGGCTTGGGAAACGAATGGAGCCAGTACGATTGGTGGTTTGTCGGGTGCCAAAACAACTTATCTGAGCGGTTCAAGCAAGAAAACTAGTGGGTTCAGTTGTACATGGACTATCGGTGGTGCCAATACAGATGAAACATTTGAAGGAAAAATCAACAATTGGTCTGCTGGTGGTAGCGGATATAAGGGAAATACCAAGATAATCAAGACAGGTAAAGGTTATTGGCGATTGACGGGTACCAACGATTTTAGTGGTGGTACTGTGATTAATGGTGGTAATCTGATTGTCAATGGTACAAACAGCGGCACGGGTAATGTGACCTTGAACAATGTCGGTTCCACCCTTTCTGGAAAGGGTAGTGTTGCTGGTGCTGTGAAGGTGACGAACGGAACCATTATTCAGGCTGGCGACATTGAAGATGAAGACTACGGCACGAAGTTGACCTTGAAAGGCCAGTTGACTGTGGCTTCTGGCGGTATTGTCAGTGTACAGACAGACGGCACCACTTGCAACACCATCGTGACTACTGCTCCTATACTTGAAGATGGTGCGGTGATCCAAATTGGTGAGGGCGAGTCCGATAGTTCTTATGCTTTAGGTAAGACCTACCAAGTGTTCTCCACGGGTGCCACACTCAAAGGAAAAGTCAAGATAATTCCTTCTGCCCCCTATAACGGTTTGGTTTGGGATACCAGCGCATTGTCTACGGAAGGTGTACTGAAAGTGGCAGATGCTACAGGAATTCAAGGCATCAGCGTGGCAGATGGTTTGAAGAATGTACAGTATTTCGATGTAAATGGTGTGCGTGTATCTAGTCCTGCTGCAGGTGCAACCATCGTGCGCGGCACAGATGCCAATGGCAAAGTAATCGTTCGCAAGATTATGAAGTAACAATAGATTGTTATTCTATAAGATGGTCGGGCATTGGGATAGTTCCAGTGCCCGACTTTTTAATTTCTATGAGTTATTTATGTCATTTTGTGAAGTGGACTGCATTAGTCAACACACTAGGCTGCGATGACCGATGCAGCCTTGTGCATTTTTAGAAGCCGAAATTTTCTTGATATTAGCTAGCAGACTCTATGTACGGAAACGTAAACCCGTGGACGATTTTGTAGGCGATATATATATGTGGTATCGTAATTTTGCCGTCACAAGCTAAAACCAGAAACTCGATGATTAGGATGAATATGTGTGGACTCTTGTCCGCCCTCTTGTTGCTGCTTGGTGGAGCCAATATGGCTTGCGCCAAAGAGTTGGCATTCCCAGGTGCTATGGGCTTCGGCAAATATGTGTCGGGGGGCCGTGGCGGTGATACCGTGCGGGTGACCAACCTGAACGCATCGGGACCTGGTTCGCTTGCCGATGCAGTGAGTCGTCCGCATCGCATCGTGGTGTTCGACGTGGCAGGCGTGATACGACTGAAGCCCACGGAGCGCATTGTGGTGGAGAGCGACATTTCGGTGTTGGGGCAGACGGCACCAGGCGAGGGTATCACCATCTATGGCAGCACCATGCAGGTGAAAGGCAATAATGTAATCCTTCGCTATCTCCGCATACGAGGCAGCATCAACATGCCCCGCGGTAAGTGTGCTTTTGTGTGTGATCATGTAAACGGTCTGATGGTAGACCACTGCTCTATATCGTGGGGCAGATGGGATAATGCCCATATCAAGAACAGCCGCAATGTGACGTGGCAGAATTGCATCATCGCAGAGGGAATAGCGCCGCAACGCTTCGGCGCTATCACTGATGAGACCGACCGATGGACGGTGACACGTTGTCTGTGGGCGAACAACAAGAGTCGTAACCCAAAGATGAAGTGCCGCATACAGTATGTGAACAACGTGGTGTATAACTGCAACAACGGAGCAGTGGGTGGACATTCGGAGCGCGACCACTATCAGGATGTGGTGAACAATGTCTTCATTTCCGGTCCCACCTCGGACCATCCTACTAGCTATTTCAACCTGTGGACTGCCACAGACCACCTCTATCAGCAGGGTAATGTGCAGGATACCATTGTGGACGGCGCGTTTAAACCCCAACTAATCACCTCGTTCTCCAAAGCACGTTTGGTCAAGAAACCTCATTTCAAAGCTTTCCCTACCCAAGACCTGCTCACCGTAGAGCAGACCGTAGAAGAAGTGATACGCACGGCAGGCGCATCGAAAGTGCGCGACCGTCACGATCAGCGCATCATCAGTCAACTCCAATCCATGGGCTTGGAAGGCAGGAAGATAGACGATGAAATACAGGTGGGTGGAATTTAGATTATAATAAAAACAATATAAAACATGAGAAAACTTTTTGTAGGAGTCTGCTTGTTGTTCGCTATGGGCATCAGTGCTCAAAGCATTGACCGACAGGCAGTGGTAGAGAGAAACAATCCCCATGTGACGCAGATGGACTCGCTCAGTTCATTGTCTGTCGGCAATGGCGGTTTTGCCATGACCGTAGACGGCACCGGACTGCAGTCCTTTCCCGAGCGTTACAGCAAAGGTGTACCCCTTGGCACGATGAGCGACTGGGGATGGCATGCATTTAAGAATCCAGAGAATTACAAGGAACAAGAGAGCTGGAAATACTACGACTTCGGTCGTGGCCGCAAGGAACCTTATGCCACCCAGGTGAAGGACGACAAACGTGCTAAAGCTGCTGGCGACTGGTATCGTGTGAACCCCCACAGATTGCATCTCGGCACGCTCGGAGTGTCGCTCGGTACCGACCCTAAGGCAATACAAAACATCAACCAGACCTTGGATATGTGGGCGGGCGAAATCAACAGTAGCTTCACCTATAAGGGCAAGAACTATCAGGTGCAGACCGTCTGCGATCCAGAACAAGATATGATCGGTACCCACATCACGTCTAGCGGCAAGATTGCCGTAGACTTGCGTTTTCCTTATCCCACGGGCGGCCATTGTGACGATGCTTGCGACTGGACAAAAGACAATCTGCATAGCACCGTCTTGGTCAACAAGACTGCCAACGCTGCTACCTTGAAGCGCACCATCGATGCTACTGTCTACTATGTGACACTGCGCTGGACAGGCAAGGCAAACATCAAGCAGACAGGCAAGAACCGCTACCAACTGATAGCTGGCGGCAAGGAACTGAGCCTCACCTGCGAATATTCCGAACAACTAGCCAAGACCGAAAAAACCTTTGCTCAGGTGGAAGCCGACAGTAAGGCTTATTGGGAAAACTATTGGAAGACGGGCGCTATGGTAGATTTCGGTGCTTGCAAGGATGTACGTGCCAAAGAAATGGAACGCCGCGTGGTGCTCAGCCAATATCTGCTTGCCATTCAGGATGGTGGCGACACACCTCCACAAGAAACAGGCTTGACCTATAACTCTTGGTTTGGCAAGTTCCATCTCGAAATGATACTGTGGCATCAGGCACAGTTTGCCCTTTGGGGACATCCCGAACTTCTTGACCGTTCCCTCTCTTGGTATTTCAAGGCAGAGGACAACGCACGCAAGATTGCTGAGCGCCAGGGCTTCAAGGGCGTGCGTTGGATGAAGATGACCGACCCTGATGCTGGCGAAGCGCCATCAAGTGTGGGTAGCTTCCTCATTTGGCAGCAACCACACCTCATCTATCTCGCAGAGTTGCTCTATCGTGCCAACCCCACACCACAGGTGCTCCAAAAGTATGCACGATTGGTAGACGAGACGGCGGAGTTTATGGGCGACTTTGCAGAATATGACAAGCAGAACGATCGCTATATCCTTCGTGGCTGCATCGCTGCACAGGAGACCCTGCCAGCAGCTACGACGGTGAACCCACCGTTTGAGTTGAGCTATTGGCACTGTGCACTCCAAATTGCGCAGCAGTGGCGTGAGCGCTTGGGCAAGGCGCGTGATGCACATTGGGATGATATCATCAACAAAATTTCTCCATTGGCATCTAAAGACAGTCTCTATCTTGCTGCCGAGACGCAGCCCGATTCCTATACCAATGTGAAGATGTTCAGCGACCATCCGGCTGTGACGGGTGCCGTGGGACTGTTACCTTACAACAGCAAGCAAGTGAACCTCGACATTATGAAGAACACCGAGAAGTGGATATGGAAGAATTGGAAGTGGGACACCTCTTGGGGTTGGGACTATCCGATGATGGCGATGTGTGCCGCTCGGATGGGCGAACCGCAGAATGCTGTGGGCGCGCTGATGATGAAGGAACAGAAGAACACCTATCTCATCAATGGCCATAACTATCAAGATGGTCGTTTGCGCCTCTATCTGCCGGGCAATGGTGGCTATCTCATGGCTGTGGCAATGATGTGTGCTGGATGGGATGGTTCAACGAACCCCAATCCCGGTTTCCCTCAAGATGGCAATTGGAATGTGAAATGGGAAGGACTCAAGGCAATGCCTTAACTTCTCTATGTTATATATATAATAAGGTATACAATGAAAACTCGAATCATAACCTCGTTGTTTGCACTTGCCCTTTCTTTGGGCAGTGCACAGGCTCAGTGGATCACACCGACGAGCCAGATGGAAAAGTTGGATCGTGGTGTGGTTGCTCTGAAGAACGGGCAGGGGAGTGGCATTCTTGTCAGTTGGCGACTCCTTGCCACGGACAATAAGAACGTAACATTTAATGTGCTTCGTGACGGAGCAGTTGTCAAGCGCGGCATTGCTGATGTCACCTACTATAAGGACGAGACAAGTGGCGTGCACCAATATCAGGTGCAGACCGTCTTGAACGGGGAAGTCTTAGAGACATCCAAGGCAGTGACTTCTGTGGACGATTATTTCTTGCAGTTGAAACTCGACCGTCCTGCTAATGGCGTTACACCAGACAAAAAGACATACGGCTATTCACCCAACGACTGTAGTGTCGGCGATGTGGATGGCGACGGAGAGTATGAACTCATTGTGAAGTGGGATCCTTCCAATTCACAGGATAACTCGATAGCAGGGTATACAGGCAATGTGTATCTCGACTGCTACAAACTGGACGGTACCAAGCTGTGGCGCGTAGACCTTGGCAAGAATATCCGTGCTGGTGCTCACTACACGCAATTCCTTGTCTACGATTTTGACGGAGACGGCAAGGCTGAGATGATTTGCAAGACCGCGCCAGGCAGCACGGATAGTGAAGGCAACTATGTGAGTGAGGTGGCTGACGAGGCTACCATCAAGAACGTGAACAATACCAAGGATTGGCGATATACTTCGGGTAGTAATATCGGAAAGATAAGCGGCGGTCAGGAATGGCTCACCGTGTTTAACGGAGAGACGGGCAAGGCTGTGCACACCGTGTTCTATAACCCGAATCGCAATGGAGGCTTGGGTGGCGAGGCTAGTCCTACCAAGAACTGGAAAGAGAGTGGAACAGATACAAGCTATGGCAATCGTGGCGAACGTTATCTTGCCACAGTAGCATACTTGGATGGATCCGACAAGAACCCTTCTGCCGTGATGTGCCGTGGTTACTATACCTATGCTTATATGTGGGCGGTAGACTTCGATGGTAGCAAGTTGAAGACCAAGTGGTTCCACGCTTCAGAGTCGAAGAACCAAGTGGTAGTGACCGATGCCGATGGTAACAAGACGACAACAAAGTACACAAAGAATACTTCAAACTCAAGCCAAAGTTGCACGCTCTATGGCAACGGCAACCACAACTTGTCGTGTGGCGATGTGGACGGTGACGGCAAGGACGAGATCATCTATGGTTCGGCAGCGGTAGACCACGACGGCAGTCTGCTCTATGCTGTAGGTTTGGGTCATGGAGATGCCATACACATGAGTACGCTCATCCCCGATCGTGGAGGTTTGCAGGTGTTTGAGGTGCATGAGGAAAAGCCTTATGGTTGGGATATCCATGATGCTGCTACGGGAGAAGTGTTGAAATACGTGACCGGTTCTGGTGATAACGGACGCGGTATGGCTGCTGACTTTGTGACTTCTCATCGCGGTTTTGAATTCTGGTCGCAAAACGATAAAGTGGCGCGCAAGGCGGATGATGGTGAACTAATTTCTTCGAAATGTCCATCTATGAATTTTCGTATTTATTGGGATGGTGATCTCTACGACGAACTATTCGATGGAAGATATGATTCGAACACGACGGCGTGTACCCCTCAGTTGACGAAATATAAGGATGCGAACATGAGGTCATTCAAATATTTCGATATTAATGGTAAGGATTTTGCTAACTTGGGGAATTCCGTCACATGTAACACCACCAAGGCAACACCTTGTCTTCAGGCAGACTTGTTCGGTGACTGGCGCGAAGAGTTGATTTTGTGGAACAATGCCGACTCTTGTACGCTTAACATCTTCACCACAAGTGAGTCTACTAACTATCGCATTCCTACCTTGATGCACGATCATACCTATCGTTTGGGCATCACTTGGCAGAATGCAGCCTATAACCAGCCACCTCACTTGGGTTTCTATCTGCCCGACTATGTGGCACAAGTCACTGCCATCAAGAACGTGAATGCAGTCGATGGCGATTGGATTGCGTTTGAAGCCAACAATCAGGTGCGCACCGAAGTGCTGGCTGGCGAGCAAGTAGACATTGCTATCTATGATATGAGCGGCAGACTTTGCTGGAACACACGAGTGCAAGGTAGCCAGTTGGTGCAGTTGCCAGAACAGGCAAGCGGCACTTACATGTTGAAGGCAAAATCAAACGGGAACATATACACACGCAAGTATATTGTAAAATAATTGTTCTTAAAGTAAGAGAAAAATATCAAAAGGCGGGCTCCTAGTGAGTCCGCCTTTTGATTTGTAATATTGAACGATTGTTAAATATAGGGTGGAAAATATACATTTTTCGGGTGATTTTCTTGTGGCCTAACCTTTTTTGTTCTATATTTGCGTCCGTAATACCTACTATCTGACCTTCTTCTTGTGAATAAATACTAATGACTAATAAAGAAAAAAGAAGGAACAAACCAATAACAATAACAATTTTAAATCTTCATTTATGAGCAAGAAAACCAATAACCTGTATGCTTCATCCCGTATGTGGAAGACATTTTCACGTAGGGTGCTGACATTGGCCATACTATTGGTCGTTAGCGTGAGTGCTTTTGCACAGTCTAAGACTGTCACAGGAAAAATTGTAGATGCCAACGGTGAACCTGTCATCGGTGCATCGGCTATCGTGAAGGGTACGTCTATCGGTGGCGTGAGCGACATCGACGGAAACTTTACCATCAAGAACGTACCTGAGAACGCAACCATTCAAGTAAGTTATGTGGGCTATAAAGCCCAAACTATTTCAGTAAAGGGAAAGAACACTATCACCATCACCTTGTTGGAAGACAATACCACGCTTGACGACGTGGTAGTCATCGGTTATGGTAGTGTGAAGAAGAGCACCTTGACTGCCGCCGTGTCTAAGATGGACGCCAAGGGCATTGAGAACCGTACATTGGCACGTGCCGAGACAGCCCTGCAAGGACAACTTGCCGGTGTGCAGGTGAGAACCACGACGGGTGAACCTGGTTCCGACATGCAGATTCGCGTGCGTGGTGCCGCTTCTGTCAATGCTAGTTCCGACCCACTTTATGTAGTAGATGGTGTGCCTATGGATAACTTGAGCGGTATCAATCCCGCCGATATCCAGAGTATTGAAGTGCTGAAAGACGCTGCTTCTGCTGCCATCTATGGTTCACGCGGTTCTAACGGCGTTGTGATGGTGAGCACCAAGAAGGGTAAGAGCGGCAAACCTCAAGTGTCGTTCAACGCCCAGTTTGGTTGGCAGCATCAAGAGAAGAAACTCGATATCTTGAGTTCTACTGAGTGGATGGAGTATCGCTTGAAGTATAACGATGCCTACTATCTGCGTCAGGCAGCCAACAAGGGCATCACCACTGCCAGCATCAAGGATGACAATGCTACCCGTGTGGCTACGCTCGGACTGACAAAGAACGACCCCAATGTGATGCTCGACAATCGTTGGTTCCAGTATCTGAGTCAAGCAGACCGTGACGCACACACCTATGAGGCAACCGACGAGACGTTGTGCTTGCTCGATTGGCAGGACGAGTTCTACCGCAATGCCGCCATTCAGGACTACAATATTAACGTGGCAGGCGGTACAGACCGTTCTTCCTATATGTTCTCAGGCGGCTATATGAAACAAGACGGTATCGCTCGTGGCACGGGTTACCAGCGTTTCTCACTCCGCACCAAGTTGGAGACAAAAATCAACAAATACATCACCGTGGGCATCAACCTTGCTCCTACCTATATCGTGAACGATGGTTCGGGTATGGTGAATGGTAAGGACTCACAGTCTCACCAGGTGCTGACCTCTGTGCCAGTGTCTGAGCAAGGCGTGGGTTACATCACCAATGCCAACGGCAATAGCTACTATCCATGGGCAGGAAGTGCTTCCAGTCCTACTTATTATATGGACCAGAACACCAGCCAGAGCCGCATCATGAAGTTGGCTGCCAATGGTTTTGTACGTGTGACTCCTATCAAGGACTTGAGCATTGAGTTTACAGGTGCAGCCCAGTATTATGACAAGGATGCCAATTCCTACTATACCACTATGGCTTCTAAGAATTGGTCATATGGTGAAGGCGCCAAGTCTTCAGGCCGTCACCAGACGGAGCGTGCTATGGAAACTTTGATGCAGGCAGTAGCCAACTATAGCTTCACACTTGGCAAGGCTCACAACTTCGATGCCATGCTCGGTGCTTCTGCTGAGAAGACCAGTGTGGGCTATACCACAGATCAGAACTTCAGTGGTCCTTTCCCCAACGATGCTATCCAAGGATCTTTCGACGGCTCACAGGTAGGTGTGAAAACCAACACAGTAACTGAGAAGACCCCCAAGAAGTTGACCTCTTTCTTCGGTCGTATTCAGTACAACTTCGATGAGAAATACATGCTTTCTGCCAGTGTGCGTACCGATGGTTGCTCGGTGTTCGGTGCCGATAACAAGTGGGGTGTGTTCCCCGCAGCCTCTGCAGGATGGTTGGTATCTAACGAAAAGTTCTTCAAGAAGTTAGACCTCAAGTGGTGGAACACCTTGAAGATCAGATTAAGCTATGGTGAGACTGGTAACAACAACATCAGCAACACTGCTGCTTATCCTACCTTGACAGGTACCATCTACGCAGGATCTAACGGCTACTATGCTAATTCTCTCGGTAATGCCGACCTCGGATGGGAGAAGACCAAGAGTACCGACATTGCTATCGACTTGGCATTCTTGAAGAACCGCATCCAGTTGTCTCTTGACTACTACACCAAGAGAACTTCCGACCTTCTTTATCAAGTGCCTGTTCCTGGCGTGTCTGGTTTCAAGACCGTATGGGATAACTTGGGCGATATCGACAACCACGGATTTGAAATCGAGTTGAACACTCGCAACTTGACAGGACAGTTTAAGTGGGATACCTCTTTCAACATGTCTTACAACAAGAACGAGGTGAAGTCGCTCGGCGTTGACAATACCCCTGTATACTCTGGTTTCCAGGGCAGCAACTACTCTAACGTATTGATGGTGGGCAAACCCATCAACACTTTCTATATGTATGATGCCATTGGCGTGTGGAAGAATCAAGCCGAAATCGATGCTTATAGCGCAGCCCATGGTGGCAAGGCTGTGACCTTCGAGGGCAAGCAGATTAAGCCCGGTGACATTCGTTACCGCGACGTGGACGACAGTGGTGACTTTACTTCTGACGATAAGGACTATCTCGGACAGCCTACTCCTAAGTTCGTGTTCGGTATGACCAACACCTTCCATTGGAAAGACTTCGATGCTTCTATCCTCTTGACCGCACAGACAGGCGGTAAGATCTTTGGTGTATTCGGTCGTGCCAACGACCGCCCGAGCATGGGTGCCAACACCAACGTGATGGGACATTGGAGAAACGCATGGTGGAGCGAGGAAGAGACCGGCGACGGCAAGACTCCTTATATCCTCAGCACGACAACAGGTACAACCCTTGACTCACGCTGGCTCTACTCTTCAGACTATCTGCGCATCAAGAACCTGACCATCGGCTACAAGTTGCCTATCAATCCTAAGATACTTTCCTATGCACGCGTTTACTTCTCTGTAGAGAACCTCGCATGCTGGAACAGTTACTATGGAGGTTATTCACCTGAGGCAGCCAACACTGCATCCAGCTCTTCACCTGGTGGACAGAGCGCATTGGGTCTCGACTACAGTAGCTACCCTTTGTCTCGTACCTTCACCTTCGGTATCAACATCAATTTCTAATCAACCTTTTTAAATCTAAAGAATATGTTTAAACTTAGAAATATATTATGGATGGGAGCACTTGCATTGGCTTTTACCTCTTGCAGTGATGAATATATGGACACCCCTCCAAGCGATTTGATTTCGTCTGCGACATTCTATAAAACCGCCACACAGGTGAATCAGGCTGTGATCGGTCTCTATACAGATATGCAAATGCTCGACTACGATGGCTATCTGATGATGTCGGAATGTCGTTCGGATAATTTCTGGGTAGAGCCAAGCCCGAATGGTTTGCGTGAATATTCCGAGATTGGCACCTTCCGTGCCACTTGGACACTTGGCATGTTTAATGACACGTGGAATTTGTTATACAAAACCATCTATGATGCCAACATGCTGCTGTCTAAGATAGACGCTGCTGAATTCCAGTCGGAAGACATCAGAAACCAGTTTAAGGGTGAAGCACGCTTCATGCGTGGATGGGCTTACTTGGAGTTGGCACGTTTCTTTGGCAATGTGCCTATCGTTAGCAAACCTGTCACCCCAGCAGAGTCGAAGACCATCGGTCAGTCTACACCAAGAGAAGTGTTCGACCAAATGGTTATTCCCGATTTGACTGAAGCCACCAATCTGTTGCCCGTGAAGAGCAAGTTGGTAGATGCTAAGGGTTCAAGCATTTCTACATCGGGCCGTGCAGACAAGATTGCTGCTAAAGCCATGTTGGCACGTGCCTATATGACGTTGGCTGGCTATCCGTTCAACGACACTGCTGCCAAGGCTTCTGCCAAGACTCTTCTCAAGGATGTGCTTGACAATAGTAGTAGCTATTGGGCAGAGAACATCACAGAGTGGAAGAAGCAATGGATGCCAAGTAGCGACTACTACAACAAGTACACCATCTTCGCCATCCAGCATCGCACGGGTGAGAAAAAGAACTATGTGATCTTCAATACAACTCCCGAGTTGGCTCCTTCTCAGACCACCATTCGTCTTATGGGCAACTCTGTCTGGTTGGAGAAGAGCTTGGCATACGAGTTTGAGAAAGACAACCATAAGGATTTGCGCGGTCTTGGCTTCGGCACACTTGAAGAGCAAGCTGTGGAAAAGAACTATAATGGTTATGCCAACGAGAAGGACACTTATATCGACGAAGACGGTAATTCGCATGAGGTTTATAAGAAGACCATCTGTCTGAAGCTCGTTCCTACCAAGCCTAAATTGGCAGCATTGGGTATGTCGTTCGATGAAGGAACC
Source organism: Clostridium sp. CAG:302 (assembly GCA_963658165.1). GTDB lineage: Bacteria > Bacteroidota > Bacteroidia > Bacteroidales > Bacteroidaceae > Prevotella. Next base: position 31,557 of record CAVKQP010000001.1, read on the forward strand.
ATGTCAGACTACTATGACTGGCCAACCAACTTCCCCGTGCTTCGCATTGAGGACATGATGCTGCTCTATGCTGAAATTCTGACAGACGAAGGCAACCTGACAGAAGCCATGAGCTACGTGAACAAGATACGTGCTCGTGCTGGTGTCGATGAGGTGACTGCCACCACGAAGGAAGAAGCTATGAAGTATATCAAGCGTGAGCGTCGCCTTGAGTTGGTAAACGAGGGCGTTCGTTGGTTCGACGAGATCCGCTATGGTGAATGGAAGTCGGACATCACCAAGATGTTTAATAGCTACAACAATCCTACAGGAACGAGTGTAGATTTCATCAAGAACTATCTCTATCCGATACCGCAGAACCAGTATAATGCGGCTCCAGGTTTGTATAAGCAGAACGACGGCTATACCGAATAATCATAACGAAAGAACAAAAAAGTCCCAGGGCATTTGTCTTGGGACTTTTTGGTTTTTATCTAACGCGTGGAATGATGACGCTTATTGGGGATAGTCCGAAAAACTCTTTAGCACTTGTGTGGTGGGATTACAAATCCCATGGAGTATGAACGCTTCGGGATTGCAAATCCCGAAGGACAAAAAGAGAGGCTCACTTAGTTGTTGCAAGAAGCTCACTTAGTTGTCGCAAGAGGTACACTTGTTAGTCGTATGAGGCTGTCGTGTAGGATAAATGTAGGTTTAGTGTAGCAATGTAGGATGAAAGTAGAAACATTATACATGTATACGCATATGCGTGAGGGAGAATGTCAGTAGAAAAAATAATGTAAAATTATACATATTTATAGTGGGTTTGAAATGCTTATGTGATAAAATTATATTATCTTTGCAACCGACTATTTAATACAGTATTCAAGATACAGTCTTTTAGGTAACAAAACTAAAATTTTAAACTTAACTTTATGCAAAACAAAAAGTTTTTGTATGGACTTTGCTGCGCTTTAGTAGCAATGTTCGTATTTCCAGCTTTGGCCCTTGCACAAAACATCACCATCACCGGACAGGTGAGTGATGATGCTGATGTCATCATCGGTGCGACGGTCAAGGCAGTGCCTGGCTCTACAGGTACAGTGACAGATCTTGACGGTAACTACAAGATTACCGTTCCTTCTACCACCAAGAGCCTTGTTTTCTCCTATGTGGGCTACAAGGAAAAGACCGTGGAAATCAAGGGCCGTACCACCATCAATGTGAAGATGGAGTCGGCAAGTCAGATGCTCGACGAGGTGGTATCTATCGGTTATGCCAAGGTGAAGCGTAAGGACTTGACCGCAGCGACAGCTTCTGTGAGCGGTAAGGACTTGGCACAAGTACCTGCCACATCGGCAGCTCAAGCCCTCACTGGTAAAGCAGCAGGTGTGAACATCGTCACACAGAGTGGTGCACCTGGCGCCGATATCAATATCACAGTCCGAGGAGGTACGTCAATTACTCAGAGCACGAAGCCACTTTACATCGTTGATGGCTTCCAGATGGAAGATGGTCTGCGCAATGTGGATATCAACGACATCGAGACCATCGACGTGATGAAAGACGCTTCTGCTACCGCCATCTATGGTGCTGCAGGTGCCAATGGGGTAATCCTTATCACCACCAAGAGCGGTAAGGCAGGCAAGACAGAAGTGTCATACAATGGTTATGTGAGCTTCTCTCGACTCGGCAAGAAACTCGACCTTCTTGGCGTAGAAGACTATGTGAAATATCAGTATGAGTTTCAGACACTTCGCGGCAATGAAGACGGCTTCGCTGGACTCTTCGGCGGTAGCGTGAGCGATGCCGACTTCTATACAGGTGCCTATAGCCGCATTGCCAGCGAATATGGCAATCGTGAAGGCATCGATTGGCAGGACGAAGTGTTCGGCAACACAGGTGTGGCTCAGACCCACAATGTCAACATCTCGGGCGGTAGCGAGAAAACCAAGTATATGTTGAGCTACAACTATACGGGAGAAGACGGTATCATGTCTAAGCACGGCTATTATAAGAACAGTATTCGTGCGAAGATCAACCACGAACTGTGGAAAGGTGTGCGCTTCGACTTTTCTTCTGCTATGCAGATGACCAAACTTGAAGGTGGCGGTTCGCTCGGTGGCACACTGAAGCAGACCATTTTGCAGCCTGTAACTGGTGGTGTTCGGTTCACCAATGCTCAATTGCTCGGTGAAGACCTTGCCGATGCTTATGAAGCCATTCCAGGTAGTAACAACTACGACTCTAACAACCCTATTCTGAACAACAATGCCATTACCAACGAGAAGTACACACGTCTTGCGACGGTGAACGCAGGCATTGAGTTCGACATCATCAAAAATCTTACTTGGCGTACTGCTGCCAGCTATCAGTGGAAGCAGACTCGCACCGATTATTGGGATGATGGTTCTACCAAAACTGCTTCTTCTTACCAGAGCCCTTATGGTTATGGCAAGCGCAACAATGCTGAGGCATGGCAGTGGCAGGTGACCAACACCCTTAACTATGCCTTTGACATCAACAAGAATCATCATTTCACAGCCTTGCTCGGTCAGGAAACCACCTATTGGGAAACGATGAAACTCGACAACGAGTATCGTCAGTTCTCCGATGGTAACTTCGGTTTGAACGATGTGAGCATGGGTACACCGACCACATGGACTTCGGGCAAGACTCGCCGTGGTCGTGTGTCATGGTTCACCCGTGTGTCTTACAACTTCCTTGACCGCTATCTCATCAACGCTACTCTGCGTGGTGACGGCTCTTCAAAGTTTGCCAAGGGCAACCAGTGGGGCTACTTCCCATCAGCTTCTGCTGCATGGCGCATCTCAGAGGAACCCTTCTTCGCTAATCTGAAAAATATCTTCCACAACTTAAAACTCCGTGTGGGATATGGTACAGCTGGTAACGACAATATTGATAATAATATGTATGCTACCACATACGGCTCTGGTCACTACGGTGTCAATGGTAAAGACTATATCACTTATGTGCCAGGAACAACGCTCGGCAACAAGAATCTGAAGTGGGAGAAGACCGAAACCATCGATGTGGGTCTCGATGTTTCCGTACTTCGTGGTCGTGTGAACCTTGGCATCGACTGGTATAACAACACCTCTAAGAACCTGCTCATCCAGAACAAGATTCCTACCTCTACGGGTTATAGCACTCAGTATCAGAACGTAGGTTCTATCCGCAACCGCGGTGTCGAAGTGGTCATCAATGCTACTCCTATTCGCACCAAGGACTTCTCTTGGACTACAGACTTCAATATCGCCTTCAATCGTTCTAAGGTACTCGAGATCTATGGCAGTAGCAGCGAAACCGATTATATGCTCAAGGACTATGAATCTCGTATGGGCTTCAAGATTGAGAAGGGCAAATCACTGGGGCAGTTCTATGGCTTGCAGTATGATGGCCTTTACACCACAGCCGATTTCGACCAGAACGAAGACGGTACCTACAGCCTCAAGAAGGGCGTAGCAAGTCTCAAGGGCTTCGACCGCAAGAGCGTGAAACCTGGCGACGTGAAGTATAAAGCCATTAACGGCGACACCGACAAAGATGGCAACCCCGTGTGGTCTACCAACGACCGTACCGTGATTGGCAACGCTTCACCTGACTTTACGGGTGGTTGGAACAATACCTTTACTTATAAAGGCTTCGACCTGACCATCTTCATGAACTTCTGTGTGGGCAACGATGTGTTTAACATGAGCACCCAGCGCTTCGTCGGTCCTTATCTTGCCAACCAGAACACCATTTCTGCGATGGCAAATCGCTACACCCTCATCGACCCAGCTACAGGTAAGGAGACCACTAATCTGGCTCGTTTGGCTGAGTTGAACCCCGGTGAAGACAACGGCAGTCGCATGTGGAACATCTCAAGCAACAACAAGACTGCTATCTCAGACCATAGCAGCTACTACATCGAGGATGGCTCATTCCTTCGTCTGAACACCATCACCTTGGGCTACACATTCCCCAAGAAGTGGTTGCAGCACATCTATGTGCAGAAGGCCCGCATCTATGCTACGGTTAACAACATCCATACCTTCACTAACTATACCGGTTACGACCCTGAAGTTTCAGCTTCGGGCAGTGCTCTCACGCCAGGTGTGGACAACTCTTCCTACCCACGTTCTAAGAGCTGGGTTATCGGTGTAAACTTAACATTCTAATTATTCAATTCAGACTAAATATGAACAAGATATTCAATATATTCGGCGTCGCAGCCATTGCCATGACCATGACTTCTTGTCAGGACTGGCTTGACATGCCGTCAGAGTCAAGCGCCGACAGTGGCTCTGTCTTCGAGACCGTGGGCCGTGCCGAAATGGCGACGGTCGGAGCCTATGCTTCGCTCCATACCCAAGAATTGGGCTATCAGCTTTTGGAGGGTACCGACGAGTGCGCTTCTAATGAAAGCAATTCGAAGTACGACGTTTCCAACTATAATTTCACCAACTTGACTGGCATGCTTAGCAATACTTATACCTCTATGTATAAGGCCATCGAGTATGCTAACGTCTGTATCAAGAATCTTCCTGAGATGAATGTGTCTGGGAACGATCAAGCCAAGGTGAACGCACTGCTTGGTGAAGCTCTCGCCGTTCGTGCCTATGCCTATTGGAACGTAGTACGCTTCTATGGTGATGTGCCTTTCACGACCATTCCTACCTCCGACGCTACCACCTTCTCTTCTTCTCGCACCAGCCGTGATGTTATCTACGATCAGTGCGTTGCCGACTTGCAGCGTGCTGTGGAACTGTTGCCTTGGAAGGGAGAGGCGAATGCCGCTGCCACCACCGAGCGTTTCACTAAGAACTCAGCCTATGGCATCCTCGCCCGTGTGGCACTCTATGCTGCTGGCTACTCTTTGCGTTGGGACCTCACTACCTATGATCCCGCTACGCTCCACATCGCCCGTCGTGACGATGCCACCCGTGTGAAGGAACTCTATCAGATTGCAGCTGATGCTTGCAAGGCTGTTATTGATAAAGGTGACAATGGTCTGCTTGACAGCTACGACCAGGTGTTCCGCAATCTGGGTAATCAGACCTATGACAAGGAAACCATGCTCGAATATGGTTGGTATAGTACAAATGGTGCAGACGTGCGTACAGGTTATGTCAATGGTATCCCGACCTCTGGTAACGACAACTCTGAGGGCGGTCTTGGTAAGGGCGGTAGTCAAATGATGGCTTATCCAACCCTCTTCTTCGACTACGATAAGGACGACCAGCGCCGCGATGTGTCTGTCTGCAACTATGGTCTTGTGCTCAGCGCCAAGGGAAACAAGTATCAGATGGAGTCTTATAACGGCATGGGTGTCGGCAAATATCGTATCAACTGGAAGAAAGAGCGTGGTTCTTCAGACAGCAAACGCGACATCAACTTCCCATTGCTCCGCTATTCCGATGTACTCTTGATGTATGCCGAGGCACTTAACGAACTGAACAATGGTCCTACGCAGGAGGCTATCAATGCTGTGAAGGAAGTGCGAAAGCGCGCTTTCAGTGGTGATGAGACCAAGGCTGCTGCCGGCATTCCTACCACCCACGACGATTTCCTCACATTCATCCAGCAAGAGCGTAAGTTGGAACTTGCTTTCGAAGGCTTGCGTCGCACCGACCTCACCCGTTGGGGCATTCAGTATGAGAAGCTAATGGGCGAGAAGGAACGTCTGGTCAACTTGGCAAAGCGTCAGGGTGAGTTTGCCAATGTGCCCGTCTATCGTGCCTACTATCTCACTTCTACACCGCAGTTCCAGGATCCTACCATCGGTTTGGATTATATTGAATTGTCACAGAGTGATGTGGAGCAACTTGGACTTACCGATACGCAACTCAAGACACTGAAGATTTTGAACGCTAGTGGTAAGGGTGTGACCACCGCTGATCTCTATGAGGCAGATGGTAAACTCTATAGTGAGGCCAATGCTCCCGCAGGAGCTACCAAGCACACCTACACGATTCTCAACATGTTTAGCATTACGTCTGTGAAGCAGAAGGGTAACCTCAGTGTCGTAGACGAGCAAGGCGTGTCGAGTAACAATGCTTGGATTACGGGCTCTACAGGTGTGTTCTATGGTTTGACCAAGAATATGACTGAGTTGATGCCATTCAATACGACCAACATCCTCGATGTGAATCCAGGCTTGTCAGGTCAGCAGCATCCTGCATACAAATAAGGTAATCCCATCAATTACACATATTATATAAACTTCTTATGTGGGGCGCATCCTTCGTGGTGCGCCCCTTTTTGATGCCAAGACCGAAAACAAGTAGGCCTTTATTTTGTATTGTCTTCAATTTGCGTTAACTTTGCCGATACTTAACCCAAAACTATTTGATGTTGAAGAAAAACATATTCAGAATAATTCTTCTTGTGCAAACCTGCTTGCTATTTGTTGCCTGCCATCGTGGGCAGACTGCTTCTATGGATAAACAGGATACCCTTCGCCTTGTAGAAAATAAACAAGCACGAAAGGCAATGGCGCTTCCCGTGGAAGTGCGTGCCAAGAAGATAACGCTACAAGATGGACTTCCTTCCAATACCATCAACACCATGCTGCAAGACCAGAAAGGTTTTCTTTGGTTTGGCACCCACAATGGTTTGGTGCGCTACGATGGCAACAAGATGACTGTCTATCGGCACGACAGTCTGCAGACTTCGATTGCAGACAACCGCATCAAGCAACTGTGGGAAGACACCACCTATAAGAAACTTTGGACCTATACTTCTGCCGAATTGTTCTCGTGCATTGATATGCGTAGCGGTGAAGCGGAAGATTATTGGGGAGACGCTCGCATACATGGTCGCTACACCAATGCAAAATTGGTTACTCCAGGCATTGTATGGCTGTGGGGCAAGAGCGATGGCGCACTTCGTGTGGACTATCGCGACGGGCAGTTTCGCACCACACGTTTCGATGAACAGAATTTAGGCTCCTCTTCCATCCTGCGTCTTGAAAAAATATCCTCACGCGAGATTCTCCTATGCACGAAAGACAAGGCTTTTATCTATGATGCGCAAGGGCTCACTTGTGTGGTGAAAGGGCAGAACGTGCAAAGCTTGGAATTCTGTAAGGGTCAGGTGATGCTGGCTACCGACCGAGGAAATATCTATAACCTTCAGCATCGAAAATTGTCTATTGTGGCTCGAGTGCCTTTGGCAAAAGGCGAACACTTTTCTAGTGACATGATGCTGGAAAACCAATGGATACTTTTCACCAACCTTGGGGCATGGATGGTTGACATACCTCACCATCGCGTGACCCGTTGTACGGGCGAATGGAACATACCGGGGGGTAAAGTGTATACCGACAACAAAGGTAGACGTTGGATACACAACAAGACAGGCATCCTCCGCATGGTGAAAGGAAATGACATCGTGTCGCTCAACCTGTTGCCCAATGGTGAGACAAACTATATTGACTATGAACGTTTTCGAGTGGTGGAGGACAATAGAGGATTGATTTGGATATCCACCTATGGTAACGGTATCTATGTGTTCAGTCAGGACCTCAAGCAGAATCAGCATTTCATGGCTGACGAGAAGGGAGAATCGCCCATTGCATCCAATTATGTGTTGGGCATCATCGCTGATCGCTACGATGGCGTTTGGGTCAGTTCGGAGTATGGCGGCGTGTCGCACATCCAAGTGATGGACAAGGGCGTGGAACGCATCTTCCCCAATGGCAGCAATTATCTCGATTTCTCCAATGTGGTGCGCATGATACGCCAGGTTCCCAATGGCGTGTTGGTGTCCACTCGCGATGGTTCGCTCTATCACTATTCTGCCGATATGAGCCAACTGTTGGGTGTGAGTCATTTTGATGCCAACATCTATGCGTTTGCAAAAGATGCCGATAGCGTGACGTGGCTAGGCACTCGTGGTAAGGGCGTCTATGGCGTAGATGGTTTGCCGCTTGCTCCTTGCAATGTGTTCTGTTTGGCTACCGACAAGCGCAGTCGCATGTGGATAGGTACCTTCGGCAAGGGGTTGGACGTAGCACAGAAAGACCATCAGGGACGCTATGCCGTCAAGACCTTCTTTGCCGACAGCGTGGGCTTGAGCGAAGTGCGATGCATGGTGAACGACCGACAAGGCAAGATGTGGGTAGGCACCTCGGGCGGATTGATTGTCTTTACTCCCGACCATTTTATCAATGACAACAAGGCTTATCGCATCTATCATCGTGACTATGAAATTCACGATATGATGATAGACAGCAAGGGTACGCTATGGCTTGCCGTGCCAGGTGTAGGCTTGGTGCGTGTGGACGACGGCGAGACACCGCGCTTCCTTGTTTATGGCAGTGAGGATGGTTTGATCAACAATATGGTGCAGTCGGTGGTGGAAGGCAAGGACGGCAACCTGTGGATACCTACCCAGCAGGGCGTGTCGTGCATGGACGTGAAGAACAACACCTTTGACAACTACATGTTTGATGTCACCCCGATGGGCAATGTCTATAACGAGAACTCTGCCGTCTGCCTGAACGACGGACGTATCCTCTTAGGAGGTAACTACGGACTGACGCTTATCACCCCTTCCCAGTTGAAGCGCATTAGTGGGCAGACCAATGTGGTCTTTACCTCCTATCCTTATTCTTCGGAAATTCAACTCGACCACAACGACAATTCTCCCACGATAGACTTCTCTACACTCGACTATTCCGATGTGAACAATGTGAAGTACACCTATTGGCTTGAAGGCTATGACAAGGGGTGGAGCACTCCCTCCTCCACATCGTGGGCATCGTTCAGCCATCTCCCCACGGGCACCTACCGCCTACATGCCAAAGCGTGCTATTCCGATGGCGACTGGGGAACGGAGAGTGTGCTTGCCATCACGGTGCGTCCCCCATTCTATCTCTCTGGATGGGCAGTTCTCCTTTATGTGATGATAGCAGGCTTGATGACTGGTATTGTGATTCGCAGCATGCGGGAGAAGAACGAACTGAAGCGCAAAATCATGGTGGAACAAGAGATTACCAAGTATAAGCTCACCTTCTTCACCAACATTGCCCATGAGTTCCGCACCCCGCTGACCCTGATACAAGGCGCGTTGGAGAAGGAAACAAAAATCATGAAGGCCAACAAGTGGCAACCCGAACTAGACAAGACCATACGTACGATGAATAAGAGCGTGCAACGCATGCTCCGCCTGATCAACCAACTGTTGGAGTTCCGCAAGATGCAAGCAGGCAAACTGAAGTTGGCACTCCAAGAAACGGATGCTGTGATGTTCTGCCGCAACATCTTCCAAATGTTTGATGACGCTGCCGAATCTAAGCATATCACCTATCGCTTCAAGTCGGAGGAATCGGCACATGTGATGTATCTCGACCGACAGAGCATCGACAAGGTGGTCTTCAACCTATTGTCGAACGCCTTTAAGTATACACCTGCAGAAGGTAGGGTCACGCTGAGTCTTGATTTTACCGACCAACTCACCATTCGGGTGACCGACACAGGTGTGGGCATTCCTGTCGACAAGCGCAGTCAGTTGTTCAGTCGCTTTATGCAGAGCAATTACACGGGCGACAGCTTCGGCATAGGCTTGCATCTGACCCATGAATTGGTGGTCTTGCACCACGGTACCATTCACTATGAGGATAACCCTGGCGGAGGCTCCGTCTTTGTGGTGCGCATACCGACCGACAAAAAGGTGTATGACGATTCCGACTTCCTCGTGGCGAGCAGTCCGATACTAGAAGACCATGTGGCTATCCCTGAACCCAGCGAGGCGGCTCCCACGACAGACAAACCTACAACGCAGACACCACTCAACAAGCGCACCATTCTTCTCATTGAAGATGATAACGATGTGCGCGACTTCCTCCTCTCCGAACTGGGTGCTTGTTTCGAGACCATCTCGGCAACCGACGGACAGGAAGGACTTGCCAAGGCGAAAGAGAATGAAGTGGATCTGATTGTGAGCGACGTGATGATGCCTGGCATGAACGGTTTTGAGGTGACAAAGCGCTTGAAGAATAGC
>CAVKQP010000002.1:0-40268 GCA_963658165.1 Clostridium sp. CAG:302
CTATAAATATAATGCCTATCGCCCAAGCGATGTTCGTCTCAAGTCGCTGCTTGAGGGGCTAAAGTAATCTGATTCATATGATGAAATTCCGTAACATCACTACTGCTGCATTTTGTGTAGCTAGCCTCACACTTTGTTCCTGTGACGCACAGGCAAAGAACGAGAAGACACAGATTATTAACTACTTCCTCCAGCATCTAAGAGGCGACGAGTCTATGCTTTTCATGGACAACCTCAACAAACCTGTCAAGGAAAAGAAAGTGGAAGCATACCAACAACTAGTGTGGGACGCTTGGAAAGAAGCCAACCAGAAACTGGATGAGGAAAAGTTAATAGACCTAAGGACGCTCTGTCCCAAAAACAAGGGTGCATGGCATCTGCCTTCTAGTCTTGAACCTTCAGCTATCATGCCATACTATTGGGGTATTAAGTGGCGGTCGCTGACCACGCAAGAGATACAACAAAACTATAAGTCGGGATTTCTGGGCGATGATAGTGAGTCGACCGATGGGAAGATAGCTAAAGCTGCACCTTTCCCAATGTATCTCTATCTTCATGGTTCTGGTCCAAAGGAAGACGAATGGAAGTTCGGCCTCATGTGGTCGCAGTTTTTTGATGATGCCCCCTCAGTCTATTTCGTTCCACAAATACCCAACGAAGGCGAATATTACCGTTGGTGGCAGAAGTCGAAGCAATATGCTTGGGAGAAACTCCTGCGCCAAGCATTGGCAAGTGGCAACATAGATGCCAATAGACTCTACGTATTGGGCATCTCTGAGGGAGGCTACGGCAGTCAGCGTTTGGCTTCTTTCTATGCCGACTATCTGGCCGCTGCTGGTCCAATGGCTGGTGGCGAACCGCTGAAAAATGCGCCTGTAGAGAATTGTGCCCATCTTGGTTTCTCGTTTCTAACAGGAGCCTTGGACGATGGCTTCTATAGAAACAAACTAACCCAATACACCAAGGAGGCTTTTGATTCCCTTCAGATAGTATATGGCACAACTAATGATAGCCTTTTCCGCCACCGCATAGAGTTGATTCCACGTTGTGGTCATGCCGTAGACTATACTCCCACGACACCATGGCTCAAGCAATTCTGCCGCAATCCCTATCCGAAGACCATTCTCTGGGAAGATTTCCCTATGGATGGCAGACACCGTAAAGGTTTCTATAATATAAAGGTGGTGGAGCGTCCTGCAGACAGAACCTACTACCAAATGACCATTCAAGACAACGTGATAAGGATGGTAGTTCGCAATGTAGAATATGAGACTATAGAGAAAGACTCCATCTACGGCATCGACTTGAAATTCCGCCGCAGTTATCACACCCCTTCCAAGGGCAGATGGAAGGTATACCTCAACCATCATCTTGTAGACTTGTCTAGGCCTGTCGTGGTTATTGTTAATGAGAAAAAGGTGTTTGAAGGAAAACTGCAGCCTAATCTCATGGACATGATGGAGAGTTGTCAGGAGTATTACGACCCTTATAGAGTATATCCTGCATCTGTAGAGTTCTCTTTGTAAGATCATTTATCAATTGCCCTATGGCAGATAAATAGTAATTAAAACACCAATCGCAAGATGAAAACAAATAGCAGACTGACATTCCTATTGTGTATAGCCGTGTTGACCATCATCCCCTTCCTATGCCTAACCGAGTTTAATTCGAAGGGAGAGCCCCGTGAAGCAGTGGTAGCACTGTCGATGCTCAAGGAAGGTAACTGGATTCTGCCTGTCAACAACGGAGGCGACATTCCATACAAACCGCCTTTCTTCCATTGGCTCATCGCCCTCTTCTCCCTTTTCGGCGGCAAGGTGACTGAGTTTACTTCACGACTTCCGTCTGCACTCTCCTTGATAGCGATGGTGACAGGCATATACCTTTTCTATAAGAAACGATCTAACGAACAGCGTGCCTTTACCACAGCGCTGCTCACACTGACGGCTTTTGAGGTGCATCGCGCTGGCATGAACTGCCGTGTAGACATGTTGCTCACAGCCCTGATTGTGGGTGCTCTGCTCCTACTCTACCGCTGGTTCGAACGGGGAGGCAAAGGGGTGCCTGTGTGGGCTGTGCTCTGCATGAGCGGAGCGGCATGCACCAAGGGCCCCGTGGGCATTGTGTTGCCATGTCTTGTGATGGGCATCTTCATGCACATGCGCGGCACACGCTTCTGGCGCACGCTTCTGCAATTAGCGTTCTTCGGCATTCTCTCATGCATTCTTCCTAGTTTGTGGTATATTGCAGCCTATCATGAAGGAGGCGACAATTTCTTACAACTTGTTTACGACGAGAACTTCGGACGCTTTACAGGCACGATGAGCTATGACTCACATGTGCATCCGTTCACCTATAACTTCATGACAGTGCTCTCAGGGTGGCTCCCTTGGACCTTACTCTGTGTCTTCGGAGTGTTCGTAGCTCCGTGGAAACGCTTAGGAAACCCCGTGAAGCGACTGCGTAAGATGGACTCACTTGAGCTATTCACTTGGCTTTCATTCCTCGTCATCTTCGTGTTCTACTGCATTCCCAAGAGCAAACGTAGCGTCTATCTGCTCCCCATCTATCCGTTCATGGCATGGCTCATGGCTGGTTACTTGGCATGGCTCATGAAACAACACATCAAGATTGTGAAAGCCTATGCAGGGTTTATTGCCATTCTGAGCATCGTGCTCACGCTACTACTCTTCACTGTAGGGGCAAACCTACTGCCTGACAGCATGTTTCACGGGAAACATGCCACCGATAATATCGCCCTGATTCATGCGTTGGCCAACTTCCGCTCGTGCTGGTGGCAAGGGATTCTCGCCTTGCTGCCCGTGGCTGCCGGACTTTCTATCGGACGTTTCTTGACAAAACAAGGTGACAAATGGTTTGAACAGTATCTCATGCAATATCTTTTCATCGGTGTGTTCTCCATCTTCATTGCCCTCGACGGAGTGATTCTACCCCATGTGCTGAATGTCAATTCTGACAAGAAGTTGGCAGAGCACGTGACACAACGCTACTATGGTGTGCCTATCTATTCCTATATGGGAACAGATATGATGCACTTCTTCTGCACCAATTTCTATGCCGACGACACCATCCTGCAATTTGAACAAGGGCGGCGCAACGGTCACAACATAGACGACAAAAAACAGATTGTGACACCTCCAGATGGAGTGGTGATGCTACCAGCACGTGACAGGAAAGCCTTCCTCGACCGCTACAAGGACACCTATCGTTTCACGTTTGACGAGAAGACAAGCGGTAAGTGTGGCGATGCGCGTGACACCGTGTATTTCTACTGTTTCAGAAACAAGAACATTGACAAACTCATTAAGCAACAACGACAATCATGCTATTGAAATTTTTTATCACCTGCAATAAGATTGGAGCCTTCACACTCGGCGGAGGCTATGCCATGATACCCATCATGGAGCAAGAATTCGTGGACAAAAACAAATGGATGGAACGCGAGGAGTTCATGGACATTATGGTAGTGGCACAAACCACACCTGGCATCTTCAGCATCGATATGGCAAGCCACATTGGTTATAAGTTGCGTGGCGTGTGGGGTGGCATCGTGGGAGCATTGGGCATAGCGCTCCCCTCGATTATTTCCATCCTGCTAATCGCCATGTTTTTCCACACATTCCGCGACAATGTCTACGTGGCCAAGTTCTTCCGTGGCGTGCGTCCTGCCGTGGTAGCACTCATTGCTGCGCCTTGCTTCAAGATGGCACAAACAGCACACATCAACCGCTACAACTGGTGGATACCCGTAGTTTGTTGTCTGCTCATCGCTTGTCTTGGTGTGTCACCCATCTGGATTATCATCATTGCAGGGTTAGCAGGCTGGCTCTACGGCAAATATAAAAAGCCCAATACGGAGCAATAAGTTCTACAAAATTGTCACTTACAAAAACGAATAAACAATTATGATAATTTTTCTCAAGATATTCTATGTGTTCACAAAGATAGGTACGTTCAATTTCGGAGGTGGATACGCCATGCTTTCACTCATTCACAATGAAGTAGTAGTCAAGAACCAATGGATGACCAACGCCGAATTTACCGATATGGTAGCCATTAGTCAGTCTACACCTGGCCCTATTGGCATCAATGCCGCCACCTATGCAGGCTATACAGCTGTGCTCCATCAAGGTTATCCCGAGTGGGCAGCAGTGTTAGGATCGGTGCTCGCCTCACTGAGCATCATTTGGTTGCCCTTCATCCTGATGATATATATCAGTCACTACCTCATCACTCACAAGGATTCAAAGATTGTGAAGGATGTGTTTGCCGCACTCCGCCCAGCCATCATCGGACTGATTGGTGCTGCCGCACTCCTACTGATGAACAAGGACAACTTCGGTTCGCCCAGCGAAAGCCCTGCCCTCTTTGCCCTAAGCGTGGCAATGTTCGCCTTGGCATTCTACTTCACACGCTACCGCAAGACCAACCCCATCCTCATCCTACTCGCCTGCGGCATAGTCGGACTCATTGTCTACTAAGATTACCTTCACGCCTCGTCTAGCAGAAACGCCATATACGACGGGAGAATAAGCATATTTTTCCCTACACCTACGTTCACGTTCCCCAGTTTAATGGCCTGCGACACGTGGTATTTCTCGGGATGCTCAAGGATAGTCTTGGTGCTTTTGCTGTTACCATTGTTCGCCTTTACCTCCACCAATGTACATTCCCCCTTGTACCTTGTCACAAAATCTATTTCCAGTCCGGAGTCTTTGCGGAAATAATATAGCTTGCGCCCCATCTTTCCGAAGATGTCTGCCACAAGGTTCTCAAAGATGGCGCCTTTGTAGCCAAGAAGATTTCCTTTCAGAATGTCGGCTGCGGTTCCTTGCTCTAACATACTCACGAAAAGTCCCGTATCTGCCATATACACCTTGAATTGCTCGGGGATGGCATTGCCGTCCAATGGTAGCTCCGGGATCGAAAGGTTATTGCAACGGCGGATGACGCCTGCGTCTTCTATCCATTGCAAGCTGCCCTGATAGTCGCGACCTCTTCCGTTGGGGCGTACTGCGGCGTATGCGAATTTTTTGTTTTCCTTGCTCAGTTGGCGAGGTATCGAGTCGAAGCATTCCCTTATCCTCGACTTATCTGCTTGGCGAGCATATTTCAGCATGTCCACCTTGTATTCGTCGATGATGGTCTCATATCCTACTGGTATCGGAGCTTTGGCCGATGCATTCGTGTGATAGCCACTTACGCCCAGCAGCGATCCCGTGCAGATGACATCATATCTGCCGTCTGTCTTGAAAAACTTCAATGAGGTGCGGGCACGGGGACATTCCTGTATCTCGTCGAAGATGATGCAAGTTTTTCCTGGACAAAATTTGCATCAGGAATCAGTGTGGAAAGCGTCATGCAGAGAATGTCGATGTCCAATCCTCCGTCGAATATGGTCTTGTATTCGGGATGCTGGAAGAAGTCGAGATACACCACATTGTCATAATTCTTATGGGCAAAATCAATCACAGAGGATGTCTTTCCGCATTGGCGACATCCTTTAATGATGAGCGGCATTCTGCCCGCTTCATTCTTCCATTTCTTGAGATAATCCTCTATCTTACGGCTAAACATCTTATTCTGAATGTTTTATGTTAGTATAACACTTGCACATACACATTTTTCAAGCGACTTTTCTCACATTCGTGCACGTTTTTCAAGCGACTTTTTATGCTTCCATGCACGTTTTCCAAGCGACTTTCGTTATGCAAAGATACGATAATCTGTTGAGAAATCGCAAAAAAGGAGGAATAAGACCTACTTATTTTTCATCTTTCTGGACACCAATAGTAGCATGAAATAGATAACAACAGCACTGATGAAACCCGCTATGGCATCAATGGCATAGTGTGCTTGGATATAAACCGTCGCCATGCAGAGAAAGAAATAGAAAGGTAGAAGAATGAAAAACAGACGGCGGCTCTTGCTGTGCCATGCCAAAAGCATGAGCACAGTGCTCACGCCAACATGACTGCTTGGGAATGCTGCCGTGGGACGCTCGCCAGCTTGCTTTGCACTCTCGACCATCTGATAGAAGATGCCGTCCTTATATCCTGGAGCTGGCAGACAGTCGGTATTGAAATTAAAATAGTCGTGGACATTGGGAAACACGCCTCGCGCGATGTCGTTAATGCCCACTGCCTTATAGTAAAACGTAGGACCAGCCACCGGCACAAAGACAAAAATCACATAGTAAAGGAAGAACGACGTGAGGACAATGAACGCCGCACGCTCGAATTCTTCGTATCGGCGGAAGAAATAGAAGAACACAACGAGGGCAATCATCGGATAGTAAGATGCATAACCCATGTCCATCAGTTCGCTTATGATGTGACTTGGAAATACCCTACTGAACAAGAGCGCAGGCTGAAAACCGAAGATTTGCTGTTCCCAATGGGCAAATAGATGATCGAGATTGGGAAACATGCGGTTGAGTTCATAGGTGTCTGGATACCACCATGAAAGCAATGCCATCTGGGCAACGACCCGAACAAAACGGGTAAACCGGCATGGCACGAGCCGATAGACCAACCACAAAGCCAAAGTCATGGCACCGATGCGAATGCGTCCCCATATCATTGAGTCGGGATTCTGCACCTTGGTATAGGCAAAGAGCACCACAAGAAGTGTGAGCACCATATAGGCCAACACCACCCACTCCAACGCAAAGAGTCCCTTGCGCGGTTGTTTCTCTATCTTAAACAGTTTTACGAGATAATTCATCACTTGTTTCCTTTTTACAATACAGACTATAACCAACCCTCGCGCTTATACCACGCTATGGTTTCCTTTACGCCTCGTTCAAGGTTATAAGCAGGTTGATAACCCAGTTCCTGCCGTGCGGGCGTGATGTCACACCGCCAATTGCGCTGCCGGAGGATATGATACTTGTCGTTGTTGAGCGCAGAAATCTTTCCGGTGAGTCGTGCGGCATATTCTCCGCAACACGTCACGACACGAAGCAACCATAGAGGAGCTTTCACACGCAGCAGAAAGGGGTTGCCAAGTTCACGTTGGATGAGGTCGCTAAACGTGCGCGACTGATAGACCATGCCATCGCTAAGGAAATATTTGCGACCGCTCTGGCCATGGTCGAGGGCAAGAAACACCGCCTGTACCACGTCTTTCACATAGACAAAAGTGATGTCTTGCTGACGATAACCCACAGAGAAGTCCATATGTCGCTTGATGCTCTGCGCCATGAGGAAATAGTCTTTTTCGCGTGGACCATACACTCCTGTGGGGCGAAGCACCACGTATGGAAAGTCTTTCAAGGCATCAAGAAAACGTTCAGCCAGCAGTTTGCTCTTGCCATAGGCAGTGTTGGGACGCGGTTTGTCGTTTTCCCGTATCTCTTGATAAGGTTGCAGCTCGCGTATGGCACCATAGACGCTGAGCGAACTAAGGTAGACAAACATGCGGAGAGGCTGCTTAGTTTTGATGAGTGCCCACACGAGATTTTCGGTGCCAAGCGTGTTTACACGTCCAAAATCTGCGGCATGAAGACACTTGGTCACACCTGCGGCATGAACCACATAGTCAAATTTGTGAGACGCCAACTGCCCGCAAAGGACATCGTAGGACGACAAGTCAAGTTCTATGAAGTGGATACGAGGGTCTTGAAGATAGCGTCGGGAACTGGTGCCACGCACCGCTGCCCACACATCAAATCCCCGATGAAGGGCTTCCTCAACGATAAAGCTGCCGATGAAGCCGCTGGCTCCCGTTATAAGTATATTCATATCGATGGGTTTCAGTCTCTTTTTGAAGCATTAAAATGCAAAGTTAGCTGAATTTGAACACAATACAAAATAAAAGCAGGAATTTATCCGCCCAGCCCCACTAGGCATCTCGTTTTGCTTCCTTGCACCCGAAGCTTGGCAAGAGAACCAAGACAAAGTCTAAAGGTCGAGCTACAAAGACACACAGATAGGCATAAAAAAGGGAATATTAGGGCTTTACAAACGCTAATTCAGAATTTCTTAGTACCTTTGCAGCCCCAAGATAATTATATTTTTAATGAAGAAACTCTTTATAGAAACATACGGCTGCCAGATGAATGTGGCAGATAGCGAAGTCGTGGCTTCAGTGATGAAGATGGCTGACTATGAGCTTTGCGAAAACGAAGATGATGCCGATGCCATCTTCCTGAACACTTGTTCGGTGCGTGAGAATGCCGAAAATAAAATTTATAACCGCCTTGACACCCTTGCTGCCAAGGCAAAGAAAGACAAGCGGAAACTGATTCTCGGTGTGCTCGGCTGCATGGCAGAACGCGTGAAACAGGACTTGATAGAAAACCACCATGCCGACCTTGTGGCTGGTCCCGACTCTTATCTCAACCTGCCCGACCTCGTGGCACAGGCTGAACTGGGTGAAAAGGCGATGAACATCGAACTTTCCACCACCGAAACCTACCGCAACATCGTGCCACAACGTATCGGAGGCAACCACATCGGGGGCTTTGTGAGCATCATGCGCGGCTGCAACAACTTCTGCCACTACTGTATTGTGCCCTACACCCGTGGACGTGAACGCTCACGCGACGTAGAGAGCATTCTCCGTGAAGTGCGCGACTTGCGCGACCGGGGCTATAAAGAGGTGACGCTACTTGGTCAGAACGTAAACTCGTATAAGTTTGTTCCCAATGAAGAAGAAGCGCCTATCACTTTCCCACAACTGCTTCGCATGGTGGCAGAAGCCGTCCCAGAGATGCGCGTGCGCTTTACCACCAGTCATCCCAAGGACATGAGCGACGACACACTGCACGTGATAGCCAACATGCCCAACGTATGTAAGCACATCCACTTGCCCGTTCAGAGTGGCAGCGACCGCATCTTGAAACTGATGAACCGCAAGTATACCCGTGAATGGTATATGAACCGCGTGGCTGCCATCCGCCGTATCGTGCCCGATGCAGCCATCTCTACCGACATCTTTGTGGGCTATCATAGCGAGACAGAGGACGATCACCAACAGTCACTCTCACTGATGCGCGAGGTGGGATATGATTCCGCATTCATGTTCAAATATTCTGAACGCCCGGGAACCTATGCTTCCAAACATCTGCCCGATGATGTGCCCGAAGAGGAAAAGATACGTAGATTGAACGAAATGATTGCCTTGCAGACACAACTCTCGGCAGAGGCCAACAAGCGCGATGAAGGAAAGACGGTAGAAGTGCTGGTGGAAAACTTCAGCAAACGTAGTCGTGCACAACTCTGCGGACGCACTGAGCAAAACAAGATGGTCGTGTTCGACAAGGGCAACCACCACATCGGAGAACGTGTGATGGTGCACATCATAGGTAGTACAAGTGCCACATTACTGGGAGAAGCCATAGACTAAATGAAAGAATTTCTTATTATACTGAAGCGGTTCGTACCGCCCTATAAGCGGTATCTGGCGTTGACCGTGCTTTTCAACGTGTTGTCAGCCCTGCTAAACATCTTTTCGTTTGCAGCCATCATCCCAATTCTGCAAATCTTGTTCAAGACAAAGAATGCCGTTACGGCAACCCACCTAATGGAGTGGGACTGGGATGATGCCAAGACGGTGCTGAGCAACAATGTGGATTACTACGTCACAGAGTTGATAGGAGCCACGGGGGCAACCACTACCCTACTGCTTATCGGTCTGTTTCTGGCAGCGACAACCTTTCTGAAGACGGGCATGTATTTCCTTTCGTCTGCCACTATCATACCGATGCGAACAGGTATCGTGCGTGACATTCGCAATCAACTCTACCAGAAAATTACGTCTTTGCCACTCGGATTCTTCTCCGAAGAGCGCAAGGGAGACATCATCGCCCGTATGACGGGCGATGTCGGTGAGATAGAAAGTTCGATTATGAGTTCGCTCGACATGCTCTTCAAGAACCCTATCCTCATCATTTCCTACTTCGTAACCCTGCTGGTCATCAGTTGGCAACTCACTTTGTTCACCATGATATTCGTCCCTATCATGGGTTGGCTGATGGGGCGCGTGGGACGAAAACTGAAACAACAGTCGAAAGAAGCCCAGTCGCTATGGAGCGACACCATGAGTCAAGTGGAGGAAACCTTGGGTGGACTGCGCATCATCAAGGCTTTCTGTGCGGAAGAGAAGATGAACAAACGCTTCGACAAGGTGAACAACGACTATCGCAACCAACTTCTCAAGGTGAATACTCGACAGCAGTTGGCACACCCCATGAGCGAATTTCTCGGTACGGTGATGATTATTATCGTGCTTTGGTTCGGCGGCATTCTGGTGCTCAACCAGCAAGTAATCAGTGGTCCCACCTTTATTTATTATTTGGTAATACTCTATAGCATTATCAATCCACTCAAAGATTTCTCAAAAGCGGGATACAATATCCCTAAAGGACTCGCCTCTATGGAACGTGTGGACAAGATATTGCTTGCCGAATCGAATATCAAAGAACCGGAACATCCGACACATATCAATAGCTTTGAACACGAGATAGAGTTCCGCCATGTGTCGTTTAAATACGAGCAGCGCTGGGTGCTGCGCGACATCAACCTAGTTATACCGAAAGGCAAAACCATTGCCCTCGTGGGACAAAGCGGCGGTGGAAAATCAACGCTCGTCGACCTTATCCCTCGTTACTATGACGTTCAGGAGGGCGAGGTACTCATCGACGGCATCAATGTCAAGACACTTGGCATCCACGATCTCCGCCAGTTGATAGGCAACGTGAACCAAGAAGCCATTCTCTTCAACGATTCCTTCTTCAACAATATTGCCTTTGGAGTGGAAGGTGCCACGCAAGAACAGGTGGAAGAAGCTGCCCGCATCGCTAATGCCCACGACTTTATCATGGAGAGCGAAAAGGGATATCAAACCAACATCGGTGACCGTGGCGGACGCCTTTCGGGCGGTCAGCGACAGCGCGTAAGCATTGCTCGTGCCATTCTGAAGAACCCCCCCATCCTCATTCTCGACGAGGCAACATCGGCACTCGACACAGAGAGCGAGCGCCTAGTGCAAGATGCTTTGGAGCGACTCATGAAGACACGCACCACCGTAGCCATTGCCCACCGCCTTTCCACCATTAAGAGTGCTGACGAAATCTATGTGATACACGAAGGAAAAATCGTGGAACAAGGCACACACGACGAACTTATCGCCCGTGAAGGCTATTACAAAAAACTGCACGACATGCAGCAATAAGTTTGCATACACTGCACGAAAAAGCGGTTATCGCCCACTTGCGATAACCGCTTTTTCTATTGATCATGATCAACTATCCTTTGTAGCCGTTGAGTTTCTTTAGGAAAAAGTCTTTAAAGTCGCTCCAACGATAGTACGGGGCGATGTCTGACGAGATGGGCAACGTAGCCTCATCCTCGTTAAGCAGCACTTTAAAGATAGGATCCTTGTCGGTTGCCGACTTGCGGTAGAACACGAACTGGATGTTGCAAGCCATGGGGAATATCTTGTAATCACACCATCCCTGCTTGTCAACGTCGTCGAGATTGTCGATAGACTTGCCCAATCCGTTTAGGTCGAGGAGGCACGAGAGGGGCATAATCATGGTGTCGTGACCATAGCGAAGTGTGGCACCGGGATGCTCTAGGGCGATGCAACTGTCGGCTTCGGTAATAATCTTGCGCAGCAAGTTGCGTTGTGAATAGGGTTGCGTGCCGCCATTGAGGGGTGACGGACCATAGTTGATGTACCACCAAGCATTGCGCACACGCCAATTCTCATAGATTTCGTCCTTGTTAAAGATATCGTAGAGCGAAAGTTGGTGGCGCAACTCGGTGCTTTGCACATTGCTTGCCAACTTGAAAAGCTTTTGATAGAGCCACGAGCAATCTATGTTTTTCTCAGCGTAGTCTGGGTCGTTAAACAGTTCAGCTATTACGCGCTGATGGTGATCATTGCGTGCAGCAAACTGCCAATAGGCTTGGTTGGCCTGCGTAGGCATCTTCTTGCCGTTGAGATCCTTGTCTTCTTGATTCATATAGTACATGTCGTGATAGCTTGCATCGTGCGTGATGTTGAGCTGCGGATTCAACAAGAGCAACTGCTGCAGGGCGTTCTCCATCGACAAGATGCACCTTATCACCACCGTACTCTTGGCATCTACGTTGGTCTTCCCCTTAAACACCTCGGGGAAACGCTCATACATGCGTTTGGCTATCTGCTTGTGCTGCTCCGCACCCCGTTGTGTCAACTCGCCGTCGCGACCCTTTGCCTCGGTGCAAATGAGAGAGAGCTTCTGCAGCACTTCCTTACCTTTGGTTGTCAACTTGCCGTTTTGGTCAGCGGTTTTCAGCACCTGATAGGGTTTGTCGTAATCACTTGTCCCGATGAGATAGCGCGATCCGTGCCGTCCATAGTGTGAGATATAGAATGGTTTGTAGCCTTTCGGTGCTGGCGTAAGTGCCTTTTGCGGTCCACGATAAGCCACATAATTACTTCCTGCCAACGTTGGGTCGGCATCTATCTCGGTTCTTGAAACTTGTGCCATGGCGCCTGCAGAAAGCAGAGCAGCCACCATTATTATTATGTATCTTTTCATCTTGCTGTCTTTTTACTGATTGTTTGTCATGCGAAGTCGTGCAAACTCCCATACGACGATGCCTGCCGTCACGCTGACATTGAGCGAGTGCTTGGTGCCAAACTGCGGTATCTCGAGGCATCCGTCACTCATGTCCACCACGCTTTGGTGCACTCCTTTCACCTCATTACCCAGCACAACGGCATATTTCTCACCATCCTGGAGCGAAAGTGTCTGCAACTTGGTGCTGCCCTCCACCTGCTCTACGCTATAGACCTGATAGCCGTCGGTATGAAGCGAAGCCACCGCTTCCTCTGCAGTCGCGAAATATCGCCATGCCACGCTATCCTCTGCTCCCAGCGCAGTCTTATGTATCTCGGCTTGGGGAGGCGTGGCAGTGATGCCGCAGAGATAGATGGCTTCCACACGAAAGGCATCGCACGAGCGGAACACCGACCCTACGTTGTGCAAGCTACGCACGTCGTCGAGCACCACTACGAGCGGCATCTTCTCCGCATCCTTGAATTCGTCCACCGACAAGCGGTGCATTTCTATCGTCTTGAGCTTTCTCATAGCCATTCTTCGAAATGCTTATTCTGCCTCTTTCGCCTTGAAAGCGAGGGCATACATGCGTATCTGCTTCACCATCGAGAGCAGTCCGTTGCTACGCGTGGGACTCAGATGGTCTTTCAGTCCAATGCGGTCTATGAAGTAAAGTTCGGCATTAATGATTTCGTCGGGGGTGTGCCCGCTCAACACTTGGATAAGGAGCGCAATGATACCTTTGGTGATCAGCGCATCGCTATCGGCGGTAAACACGAGCTTACCGTCCTCGTAGTCGCACTGCAACCACACGCGGCTTTGGCAGCCATCGATGAGATTCTGTTCTGTTTTGTATTTCGCGTCGAGCGGTTCAAGGTCGTTGCCCAAGTCTATGAGCATCTGATAACGATCCATCCAGTCTGAGAAACCCTCAAACTCCTCCACTACTTCGTCTTGTGCTTCGTTGATTGTCATTGTCTTAATTGCTTGTTTATTTTTGTTCTACAGTAACCAGTTTAAACAGTTTGTCGCTCGGGCGCACCTTTGCCGGCACGGGTATCGACACGTGAGTGCCTTTGGGAGCTGTCTTCACGGGGTCGAGTTCGAGTCGTATCTCTTCGGCATCGAGATAGATAACACCCGTAGTAGGACCTGTGATGAGCAGTTTGTCGCCCACGCTGAAATCGGATGCCTCTACCGTAAACTCCGCCACGCCGAGCTTGGAGAAATATTTCACGCCTTTGCCCACATATACTTTCTTTTCCGTGGCGTTCGAGCCATAGTTGCTGTTCCACTCTCCCATGGTCTGCCCTTGGTAATAGCCGTCCCAAAACCCGCGGTTGAAGACGGTGGCAAGTCGCTTGTCCCATTCGTCTTTCTTGTCTTCTGTCAGTGTGCCTTCGACAACGCTGCGTATGGCTTCTTTGTAACAATTCACCACGGTGTAGACGTATTCTGCACCGCGGGCGCGCCCTTCAATCTTGAAAACTCGCACACCTGCCTTCATCATCCGGTCGATAAAGCGGATGGTTTTCAGGTCTTTCGGACTCATGATATACTTGTTGTCCACCTCCAATTCGGTTCCCGTCTCACGGTCGGTCACCAAATATGAGCGTCGGCAAAGCTGCATACACTCCCCGCGGTTGGCAGATCTAGCAGCATTGTTCAAGCTTAAATAGCACTTTCCGCTTACCGCCATGCACAAGGCACCATGGCAGAACATCTCGATGCGAATGAGTTTTCCCGATGGACCGCATACGTTTTGCTCCACAATTTGGCGGTATATCTCTGCCACCTGATCCATGTTCAGCTCGCGCGCCAGTACGACTACGTCGGCAAATTGGGCATAGAACTTCAGCGCTTCTATATTAGATATGTTGAGCTGGGTGGAGAGATGCACCTCGACACCCACCTTTCTACAGTAGGTCATCACTGCCACATCGCTGGCGATTACAGCGGATATGCCAGCCTCATGTGCGGCATCCACAATCTCGTGCATGGTGTCTATGTCTTCGCCGTAGATGATGGTGTTGACTGTGAGATAGGTCTTGATGCCATGCTCGTTGCACGTTGCGGCTATCTCACGCAGGTCGTCGATGGTGAAATGATTGGCAGAATGAGAGCGCATGTTGAGCTGTCCGATGCCGAAATACACGGAGTTTGCGCCCGCTTGTATGGCAGCGGCAAGGCTCTCCCTTGAGCCTACGGGTGCCATAATCTCAAATTCGTCTATATTGTAATTCATAATTGCTAAATGAAATAGTCTTTCAACTGGGCGGCAAGAGACGCCAACTTGTCGGGATTGTCGTTGCCGAAGCGGTTCCACACCTCAGTGCATTCCTGCGATAATGGGTCGTCTGCCACTGGTTCGCGCACCAGATAGGGGTCGCAACGCTGGAAGATGGCCATCACCTCGACCACTCGCTTAGGCGACAGCTTCATGAGTCGTGCCAGCTCTATGATTTCGGGCGTCTCCTCAACCATCGTGTTGGGGGTGAGCCGGAAATAGAGATCGAGAATCATGACGAGCTTCACGGGCTGCAAATCTGGGCTACTTGGGAGCGGCTTGAAGTCGAGCTCGAACGACTCATTTGTGTGTACGCCCTCATAGAAAGCTCCCGCATTGTTAAAGCCCTTCATCTTGCGCAGCAGCTTCACCTCCTTTTGCAACCGTCGGGGGTTGTCGCCATAGGTGTGCCAGAGCTGTTCTATG
This sequence comes from Clostridium sp. CAG:302, assembly GCA_963658165.1. Taxonomy (GTDB): domain Bacteria; phylum Bacteroidota; class Bacteroidia; order Bacteroidales; family Bacteroidaceae; genus Prevotella. The sequence goes on from CAVKQP010000002.1 coordinate 15,291, forward strand.
TGTGGTGTGTCGAGCTGACGCAACCTGAACATCTGCGCATGCAGGTATCGGGGTGGTATGTGCAACTCTAAGCTCAGGTCGATCATCGGGCGCGAAAACATTGGTTTCACTCCCTCAGGCTTCTTCAGATAGAGTTGCATGAGCAGGAGCCAGTAGTCGTCAGACCATTGTATGCGTTTTGCCATAACAGGATTTGTTTAAAGACAATTCTGTTGTAAAGATACGAAGAAAAGGCGTTCTGCCAAAAACTTTTTGCGCTATTTTGTCAAAAAGTAACGGCAAGCGAACCGCCCACTGCCTTCTGGCTGGCATCATAATAGGGTATAAACGCTGCGGCACGCTTCTTACCGATGCCTCGAAAGAGCTTCTTCTCTAAAGGCAACAGCCATAGGCTTGCCCGCGCACAAAGGATGCCGATGCCCGCTCCTGCCACGGCGTCGTGCAACCAGTGCTTGTCGTAGACAACGCGTTCGATGGCTACACCTGTCGCCATGGCGTATGCTGCCACACCATACCAGCCTCCATATTCCATGCGCACTAGTTCTGCGCCTTGAAAGGCTGTGGAGGTATGACCCGATGGGAAGGCATGACGGTCGGTGCCGTTGGGACGTTTTTCTCTGACCACATGCTTCAGAGTGAAGGTCAGCGAGGCACATAACGCCAACGAAGTGGCACGGAGCATGAGTCGTTCGGAACGGGTATAGGGCGACTTCACGCCGCACACGTTCAGTCCGATGCCAAATGCCGAGGGCACAAACTGTATCCATTTGTCGGGATGCAACATCTTCAGCCGATGCCATTGGGGCATGGTACGCTTGTGAAAAGGGTCTGCCTTTTGTCCCCAGTTGCTAATGGTGCCCAGCGCACCAAGGGTGATGAGAGCGCCAGGCACCACCAGTTGGGTGGGTTTGAAGCAGACAGAGTCGCACTTCATCACGATGATGGAGTCCGACTCTGTCTGTGTTATGGTGTCTATCTCTAACGTGTCGGCAGCACGAACAGCCGTTGTCACTGCCCAAAAAAGAGACAACAGAATGATTCTGAAAATCATTTTCTTGGGTTATCCTTTACTTTAAATATTCACCGAAGTCGGTGAGTCGCATGTCGCCCTTGCGCATGAAGGTGTCGTGGAAGGCGAGTGCGCAACACATAGACTCGGGTTGATGCCCCCCTCCAGCTATTTTCAGATAGTCGCGCAGGAGCGGACGGTAGTCGGGATGGGCACAGTGCTCAATGATTTCATGGGCGCGCTGCAAGGCTCCCTTGCCCCTGAGGTCGGCAATACCCTGCTCGGTGACAATCACATCCACGTCGTGCTCGGTGGAGTCTACGTGGCTGCACATGGGCACAATGGCACTGATAGCCCCATTCTTAGCGGTAGAAGGCGTATAGAAAATGCTGATGGAGCCATTGCGTTCGTAGTCGCACGAACCGCCAATACCGTTCATCAACTTCGATCCGCAGATGTGGCTCGAGTTCTCGTTGCCATAGATGTCGCACTCCATAGCGGTGTTCATGGCAATCACGCCGAAGCGCCGTATCACTTCAGGCGAGTTGGTAATCTCGCTCGGACGTATGGTGAGGTGCTGACTGAAGAAGTCTATGTTGTCGTAAATCTTGCGCAACGTCTCGTTGGTAACCGTGGCGGAAGCGGCAGAAGCCTGACTTACCTGTCCGTTAAGCATCATGTCGATGACCGAATCTTGCACCACCTCGCTATACACCTGGAGCGGTGGCAACTTGTGGCACTGGGCTATCGCCTTCATCACGGCGTTGCCTGTCACACCCACGCCGCTCTGCACGGGAAACATGCACTGCGGTATGTGACCTTTCTTGATATCGTTGACGAAGAAGTCGACTACGAGATTGCCTATCATTTCGGTTTCCGGCGTGAGTGGCTTAAAGCCTCTCGCCTCTTCTGGTATGTAGCAATCCACCACGCCCACAATCTTCTTGGCGTCTATCGCCACATAGTTCTTGCCAATGCGGTCGCCCACAAAGAGCAACGGAATGGGTCTGCGATAGGGGAATTCCTTGCATTCATAGACATCGTGCAGGTATTTAGCGTTGGGGCTATGAAAGTGGTTAAACTCGATAATCACGTGTTTGGCAAGGCGCGCAATGGTGGGTACGATGCCGCCAGCCGATGTGAGATAGGCTTTACACTTCTTGGCGCCTTCATCCAAATCGGACACTTCGATGATCGCCCAGTCTATCTCGCCATAAAAACCACGACGCAAACGTTCTGCCACATGGCCGAGATGCATGTCTTCATAGTTTATTTCCTGCAGGTTGCAATGCTTGCGGAAGTCGGCGTTGGTAGAGAATGGCGCACGGAATTTGATGGCGTTGGCATTGGCAAAGTCGCCTTCCAAACTTTGACAAGAAGAGGCTCCCGTGATGATACCCACCGAGAAGGGGCGTCCCGCCTCGTGTTCTCTGATAGCTCGCTTCGACAGTTTGCGTACCACAGCCTTAGGTACACCGTTGGGCGTAAAGCCACTAAACCCGATGTTGTCACCGTCGTGTATCATCATAGCCGCTTCCTCAGCGGTAATCCTCTTATATGCCATAGAATGTATAATTATTTAGTATTTATGCAGTTAGCTACACTTTCTTGATGCAAAGATAGCGCAAAATGACGAGAAAAGAAACATTTCCGTGTGGTTTTCTCGCTTCCCTTGACAGAAGAAGAGGTGAAAGACAATGGCTAAAGTGGCTTTTCTGTTCTTGGAAATGGCATGAAAAAACAAGACAAAACACCGCTCAAAACTTCGATGGAAATCACCACATACATTTCTATCGACAAATAACGAAGTGATGGACGTGCAACTATAACCTTCTCACAAACAGACGATTATCAAGAATTGCATTCTTTTGTGCAAACTAAATCACCCATTTTGTGAGTATAAAGAACAACCGAACAAAAGGAAAGACCATCTTTTCGTGGTCATCGGAGTGCCTTTTGCACAATTTAAAAGGGTGAGTTTTCAGTCGTTAAACACCTTCTTAGGGGTGATAAGTGGGTGTTTTGGTTCAAAGGAAAGGGCGTTTTCTGAATTTTAGAACAGCGAGATTTCTATTTCAAAGCATTCTGCAACGCATTTTATTGTCATTTTTCACGACAATTCGCACCGCCATAAGCACCCAAACGGAGAGCAGAAAAAGAAACAAAAGTGGACGAAAACAAACATTTAGCAGAATTGTCATCAAAAAACAAAGCCGTTCCTTTGTGCATTCCGATTTTATTTCGTTAATTTGCAACAAACAAATTAAACATCCAAATACTATGGGAAAAGGAAAAAAAGGCGGTAAAAGAATGACTAAGAAGGAGCTTGCGCCAAAGCTGGAAAACTTCTTTCAGTCGAGACCCGACGAGACGTTGAGCTTCAAGCAGATATTCAAGACGCTCAACTTGAATACCCATCCCTTGAAGATGCTCGCCATAGACATCATGGACGACATGGCCTTCGACGACTTTCTGGTCAAGGTTTCAGACAATTCATATAAGCTCAATACGAAAGGACAAGTGCAGGAAGGCACCTTCGTGCGCAAGGCTAACGGCAAGAATACTTTCATTCCTGAGGGTGGAGGCGACCCCATTTTTGTGGCAGAACGCAACTCTATGTTCGCCCTCAATGGCGACAAAGTGAAGGTTGCCATGATGGCTCGCCGCCGTAATCACATCAAGGAAGCAATGGTGGTAGAGATACTATCGCATGCCAAAGATACGTTTGTGGGCAAACTGAAGGTGAACAAAGACTTGGCATTCCTCGTCCCTGAAGGCAATCTCTATGTGAGTGACATCTTCATACCGAAGGGTAAGCTCAAAGGAGGAAAGACGAACGACAAGGCGCTGGTTAAGATTACACAGTGGCCAACGAAGGATTCGAAGAATCTCGTAGGTGAAGTGGTCGACGTGCTCGGGCAGACTGGCGAGAACGATGTAGAGATGAACGCCATCCTCGCTCAGTATGGCTTGCCCTACAAATATCCTCAGAAGGTGGAAGAAGCTGCCAACAAGATTACAGGAGAAATCACTGAACAGGACTACAAGGAGCGCGAAGACTTCCGCGATGTGTGCACCATGACCATCGACCCACACGATGCTAAGGACTTCGACGACGCTCTTTCCATACGCCGTCTGGACAATGGCTTGTGGGAAATCGGCGTACATATTGCCGACGTGTCGCACTATGTGACCGAAGGTTCCATCATTGACAAGGAAGCGGTAAAGCGTGCTACGAGCATCTACTTGGTGGACCGCACCATTCCAATGCTCCCCGAACACCTGTGCAACTTCGTCTGCTCGCTACGTCCCAATGAGGAAAAGCTCGCCTATAGCGTGATTTTCGACTTGGACGAAGACGCAGAAATACGTTCTTGGAGACTCGTTCACACGGTCATCAAGTCAAACAGACGCTTCTGTTATGAGGAAGTACAGAAGACGCTCGAAGCCAACGGCGTCATCGAGGGCACAGGGCAGCCTGCACCACCAGCGCCAAAAGGCGGCTACAAAGGAGAACTTGCCGACGAAATAATCACCCTCGACAGGATGGCAAAGAAGCTACGCGAGAAGAGATTTAAGAACGGTTCGGTGAAGTTTGACCGCGAGGAGCTGCACTTCGACATAGACGAAAAGGGTCATCCCACACGCTGCTACTTCAAGAAATCGAAGGATGCCAACAAGCTGGTAGAGGAGTTTATGCTACTTGCCAATAGGACTGTGGCTGAGAGTGTGGGCAAGGTGAAGAAGGGACAAAAGGCTAAGACGCTTCCCTACCGTATCCACGACGCTCCCGATCCGCAGAAGTTGGAAACCCTACGACAGTTTATCGTGAAGTTCGGATATAAGATGAAGTCGACGAGTACGAAGGGGGAAAGCGCACGAGCAATCAATAAACTGATGGACCAATGTGCCGGTAAGCGCGAACAAAACCTCATTGAACTGGTGGCTTTGCGTGCTATGATGAAGGCGAAATACAGCGTCCACAACATCGGACATTACGGACTTGCGTTCGAATACTATACGCATTTCACCAGTCCAATCCGCCGTTATCCCGACACGATGGTGCACCGCTTGCTCACCAAATACCAAGAAGGCGGGCGCTCAGCCAACAAGGAACACTATGAAGAACTGTGCGAACACGCTAGCGAAATGGAGCAGATAGCACAGAATGCAGAGCGTGACTCCATCAAATACAAGATGGTTGAGTTCATGGGCGACAAGTTGGGAGAGGAGTTCGATGCCCATATCAGCGGCATCACCTCGTTCGGTATCTATGCCGAAATCGATGAGAACCATTGCGAGGGAATGATTCCTATGCGCGATCTCGACGACGATTACTATGACTTCGACGAGCGCAACTTCTGCCTAGTAGGCCGTCGCCGCCATCACAAATACCAGTTGGGCGACCCCATACGCATCAAGGTGGCACGCGCTAATCTCGACAAACGCCAGCTCGACTTTACCATTGCCGAGGACAAAAAGGCATGAAAAACATCTTTTTCAACCATAAAGAGGAGCTATGGAACTCATGGTCACACTTTGCAGGCATCGTGCTTGGTGTGGCCATGGGCATAGCTTTTCTTGTCTTTTGCAGCCGCCACGAAGACGGATGGGCCACAGCTGGTGTCATCCTCTATCTCTTCGGCATGCTCTGCTCCTACATCGCCTCTACCGTATATCACGCCCTGTCGGCTTGGAGCAAGTGGAAAGAGCGATTGCGAAAATGGGACCACGCTGCCATCTATTGGCACATAGCCGGTTCCTACTCCCCCATCACGCTCATCGCCCTGCGTCAACAAGACTATTGGGGATGGAGTCTTTTCATCTTCATTTGGGCATGCGCCATTGCCGGAACGGTGATGAGCTTTGCCAAACTCAAGGCACATAGCAACCTGGAAACATTCTGTTTCGTGGGCATGGGACTAAGTGTGCTGGTGGCATTTAAGCCCTTGTTAGACAGTGCGGGACAGGGAGCCATCTCGTGGATTGTAGCCGAGGGGGTGTGTTATATCACAGGAGCCGTCTTCTACAGTGTCAACAAGCGACGGTTCATGCACACGGTGTTCCACTTCTTCGTGCTTGCCGGCAGCATCTGCCATATCGTTGCCGTGTGGGATATCTTGATGCGATACATCTAAAAACATCTTCCGCCCATGCGCCACATCCTCCTTGTCTGTTTGCTACTATTCTTCCACTTGGGAACAACAGTTGCCCAGACTGTGCACGAATGGGAGCAGCTCTATGAGCAAATTTGCGACGATGAGGAAGAAAACCTGCCTGCTAAGGAAGAGGTTTATGACGCCCTCTGCCAATTGGAAGACGCCCCTCTCGACCTTAACACCGCCACCAAAGAGCAACTGGAGCAGTTGCCTTTTCTTTCAGACATTCAGATAGAAGAAATATGTTATCGGCGTTATCTCTACGGACGCTTCGAATCCATTTCGGAACTGATGACCATAAGATCGCTCGACTACTGGCGGCGGCGTTTGCTAGAGTGCTTTTCCTATGTGGGCGAAGCACAGAAAAAAGGATTTCCTTCGCTTAAGAACATCGTTAAATATGGCAAACACCAAGTGGTAGGCATGGTGAAAGTGCCTTTCTACGAACGTAAAGGCGACCGACAGGGATATTACGGCAACAAATATAAGCACTATCTGAAATACGATTTCCACTATGGCGACTATGTCAAAGCAGGCGTCGTCGCCTCGCAAGATGCGGGTGAACCGTTTTTCAATCACCTCAGCCCCTATGGCTACGATTACTATTCTTATTATGTAATGGTAAAAAACCTAGGACGCATCAAGGCGTTAGCTTTGGGCAAATACCGCATCTCGTGGGGATTGGGAATGGTTATCAACAATGATTTCAGCCTCGGAAAACTCATCGCCCTATCCTCCATCGGGCGCACGGCAAGCGGCATCAAAGTGCATTCTTCGCTCTCTGATTATAATTACCAGCAAGGTATGGCTACCACCATCGCCCTAAGCAGCCACATAGACTTGTCGGCTTTTGTATCCTACCGACCGATTGACGCTACCATGAGCAGCGACAATCAGACCATTACAACCATCCTCAAGACTGGCTATCACCGCACCAAAAGTGAACTGCAGCGCAAGAACGCCGCCATGCAACTGTCATCTGGCATTCGGATTGGTTACACCCTAGGAGGGTTGAGATTAGGTATGAACAGTGTGTACACGGCTTTCGACCATGAGTTGAAGCCCAACACCTCACAAGCCTTCCGCCGCTTCTATCCCCAAGGCAACCATTTTGTCAACACGAGCATTGACTATAGCTATGTGCATCACCGCTGGTCTGTCAAGGGCGAGACGGCACTCGACCGCCATCAGTCGCTCGCCACCATCAACACCGTGGCTTTCCAACCCATCTCCACACTGACCACCATGCTCCTTCAACGCTTCTATTCTTATCGCTACCAATCACTTTTCGCCAATAGTTTCGCCAGTGGCAGTGGGGTGCAAAATGAGAGTGGCGTCTACCTCGGCGTAAACTGGCAACCTAGCCAAGCGTTTTCCATGCTTGTCTACACAGACATAGCCTACTTCCCTTGGAAGCGTTACCAAGCATCGGCAGCGTCATATGCCTACGACAACTTGGCGCAACTCACATGGCACAAAGGTTATTTCTCTGCATCGGCACGCTATCAACTGAAGATGCAACAAAAGGATAACAAGCAAAAAACAAGGCTTGTCTATGATACTACTCATAGGGGAAGACTGTGGGTGGCATATGACAACAAAACATTCAACGCCCGTTTGCAGACAGATGCCGTGCTTTCGCGTTACAAACAACAAAACGTTGGATGGATGATAACAGGCAATACAGGATATTCGCTCGCCGACAAGATGAAAGTGAATCTCACCGCTGGCTATTTCCATACCGATGATTACGCCAGCCGTATCTATGTATATGAACCCGGATTGCTCTACACTTTGTCCTACGGAATGTACTATGGACGAGGTCTGCATGGCGCTGTCAACGCACGCTATGCACAGGGCAAGCACCTGCTATTCATAGCCCGGCTTGCCACCACCAAGTATCACGACCGCCAGAAAATATCGAGTGGCCTCAACGAAATCAATGGAAACACCATTACCGACCTGCAATTGCAGGTGAAAATAAAGCTATGACCGGCACCGACAACATGCCGATAGCCGCATGGCAGCAAGGATGATGAGGAACGGCATAAACGGTTGGTGATAGCGTGCCTCGCCATGCCCCACCAATGCAATGAACGCCGTGCCCAACAAAGGTATCAAGACAAGCAACCACAACGTCCTGTTTCTCATAACCATTCCTGCACCCCATAGGGCAAGAAACATCAATATATAGTAGTACACAAGGTTGCAAACCGTCAGCCACTGAACGGCACTATAATGAGGAAAATCCCTTTTCAACACCTCCATGCTAATTGGTTCATACATGTAAGGAGCCGCCTTTTGCTCCTTATTCATAAAAGCACATAGGTTGCAGTTGTCCGACACATAGGTTCTCACTATCTTATAAGGTATCTGTCGGGCATATTCCACCTTGTTGTTTGGCAACCATTTGAAAAAGTTGTCACGCCATAGCGAGTCGCGTTGCTGATAGTTGAAACTTTCGTCAGGCACCTTTGTAGGGTCACCGCAAGCAAAAAGATGGCGGTCAGACTGTTGATCTGAGTCGTTATCCCAATGGTATTGCATCAGTGCCATCCATCCTGTCTTTGCCTGATAGAGAAAATGCCCTGTTCGTAAGTAGCATCCTGTGCCTATCAAGCACACCATAAAAGCAAAGCCTGCCACCATTTTTCCAACGCCGCGCAAGTCGCGCTTCCGCTGCAAAAGGATGTAAAGGGCAATGCTGACAAGGAATATCAATGCAAACGGACGCATCCAATTAGCACAAGCAAGCACGACACCGCCAGCCACAAACTGCCGTTTGCAAAGCATCAACCACACAGCAAGCATAGAGAAAAAGGTGAAAGGCAAATCGCTCAGATACGATGTGCTCTCGCCATAATTAGCCAAGTAGAGCACATAGACAGCAAGTGTGATATAGGCAGTCTGCGTGTTGACCATCCGCTCAGCCACCTTATAGATAAACCATGCCGTCGTTCCTTTTAAGAAAGAATAGAAGACTAGCAACGGATAAGTGGAACCAAAAAACTCGAGCGAGGCATAAACGGCATTGATAGCACCTATGTTCCAGATGAAAGGAAGTTCTTTGAGATGGTTTGCCGTGGGGTAAGGCGCACCTTGTGCCACACACTCACGGGCTATATTCAAGTAGCCTTCACTGTCGGGATAAGGCGTATAGCCGAACATAACTAGCGTCACCAACTGCAACAATGTGAAGACGATGATGACGAGAAGGGGAATATGACGCTTCTTCATCGCACGATAGCTATTTTACAGACTGTGCCTTTCGACCCGTCACTCTTCGCCGTTTCCACCATATAAACGCCACTTGCCACCTTTCTGCCACTACTATCGCGACCGTTCCAAGTAAAACTGCCACCGGTGCTCCTGCCTTCAGCCACAAGCGTACCGCTCGTAGTGGTTATCTTCACATCAGCGTTATAAGACAAGCCAACCACAGTAATGTTGCCTTCATAGTCGGGACGCACTGGGTTAGGATAGGCATAGACATTGTCTTTAGTCATATCTTCATAGGCGGTCGTGGCATCACTCCTATAGGAACACAGTCCTTTGTCGGTACCAAAGAACACTTCGCCTGTCCGTCCGTCGATGGCTATCGACTGGATGACATTAGAGATAAGGTCGCTATTAGTGGTTAGGAAATGGTGTATTTGGGTCATATTGTCCTGACTAATCAGGTAGACACCGTTGCCGTTCGTGCCAAACCATTTCCTTCCAGCATCGTCTACGGCTATGGCAGTGGTCTGCACGTTGGCAAGAAGATAGTCGGCATAGTTGGTTCCATCGTTTCTCGGCACCTTCACCTGCGTCAGTGTTTCAGTGCCATTAGCTATGTTTTCTGCCGACAAATACATCGGTCCCAATGTGGAACCCACCCAAATGTTACCCTCTTTATCCTCTGCAATGCAGTGAAAACCATAGTTTCCGTCGGAGAAAGTAAGCTTTTCACCGTCTTCGTTGATAAAGGTATCATAAACCTTCACGGCATCTGTGCTGGGCTGATAGCAGTTGAAAGCCTGTTTTTGAAAGTCTTCATTGACTGTCCAAAGTAGTCCACGGCTATCCCACATGGGTTGGCGAATGGCCTTTTGCACGTAAGTGCCATCCCATCGCAACTCCTTATGAGGGAAGCTTTTCCACTCGCGGTCTTTCGTAAACTCCAGAAGTGACACATCGCGATCGTTGTAGCTATTGTAGAGCCAAAGGTTTCCTTCGTTGTCAAAGATAACAGAAAAGACAAATGTATAGTCGTGATTATTGGTTCTAAAGACCGATACGATGGGACTGTTGTCTTCGTTAAAAAGATTGCGGAAACGCCCATCGTAAAACTCATAGAGTCCGCTCTTGCCCGAGGCAAACACATGCTTGGAGTCCAAAGGGTCTACAGCAAGACAGTTGACGGATATGTATTTCACGTTGGTGATGCTATCTAATTGGTCTTGATATATCTGCCATGAGTCGGCATCAGGTTGTAACACCTGCACCATACCCGGTCGCGAGGAGTCGTCAATGGTGCTATAACCACCGCCACAAGTATAGAGCTTGCCATCTACAAACTTCATGTATTCGAAATAGTTGTATTTCGGTCCACCAGGATTTAGTGTTTTCACCTGTGCGAGCAGTTCAGAATCCAAATGCTTCTCTTGGGTTACATAATTGCCTGTGCGCTTCCAATTGTTCTTGTCAAGCAGATTTGACGAAAGCGAAGCAGCGTAAAGTCCTTGTGTGGAAGAGGCTGCAAAGATGGTGTTCCCGCTGATATAGCAGTAGTCAACACGGAACCCAAGGTTATAAGTATTGCTTATCTCTGCACTCTTCACATTAATTTTCATGATGCCAAAACCCGTTGAGAGATAAGCATCATTGCCATTCACATAGATATCGTTCACGCTTTTGTCGTTGCTGGTGACATAGTTGTAGTAAGCAGGAACGTTCACCACCTCTGAGTTTTCACCCATTATGTCGATGTTATTGTTGGCGTAGAGGATGAACAGTTTGCGTGCCGACTGACACCAAGCTATGTGAGCAATCTCACAATCACTCAACCTATTGGCTTTGTCGAAGGTCTGCACACTATTGTCCTTGGTGTTATAACAGTAAAGACTCTGCGATGCCAACACGTAAATCATGTTTCCACCACGTTCTATCTCTGTGATGTCATGATACGACATATAGGCTTTCCACGAACCTACAGAAGTTGCCTTTGTTCCCAATCCTACCAATAGCAAAACCAAAGCCAGCAAGTAACGATTGGAAAATAGAATATATCTTGAAAATACGCTCATTATTATCTCATTTCTAATAGTAACGTTTCCATCCATCTTTTTATTTTATACAAACCACTAAATACTCATTTTATATAAGGATATATTTTGCGCTTATTCCGTTTTTGTGTACTTTTGCAATGACAAATCACTTATGTGAGACAACCATGCCACAGAAACTCATTCAGACTCAGACTCAGAAACTGCAGCAGACTCAGAAACTATCGCAACAGCAGATGATGGTTGTGAAGATGCTGGAGATGCCCTTGGCTGAACTGGAACAGAATGTGGACATGGAAATAGACGACAATCCGGCTCTGGAAAGTGCATCACCACAGGATGCACTAAACGAGAATCGGCATGACAACGATGACACTTCCAAGATGGACGAAAGCGAAGAAGAATCGTTTGGAGATAGTCTTGAACGTGAAGACAGAAAGGATGAGCTCGACAATGCACTCGATTCGATAGGCAGAGATGACGCACTACCCGACTATGAACACGTGAATAGTTCGAAAATGAACGCCGACTATGAAGAACAAGTATACGGTGATTCCACTTCTTTCTACGACAAACTCAAAGAACAAGTAGGCGAATTAGAGCTTACCGAAAAGCAACAATACATACTAGAATATCTCATCTGCTCGCTCGATGAAGATGGTTTGCTGCGCAAGCCACTTGACACCATCGAGGACGAGTTGGTCATCTACCACAACGTAGACGCTTCGGAAGAAGATATTAAGGACATGCTTGAAACATTACAAGATTTCGATCCCGCAGGCATAGGCGGTCGCAATCTCAAGGAATGTCTGCTTCTACAAGTGGAACGCAAGAAGGGAAGCCGACTCAATATGCTACTCTATCGAGTGATAGACGAGTGTTATGATGAATTTATCAAAAAGCATTGGCACAAGATAAAGCAACACTTGGCACTCACCGATGACGAGATAGCCGCCTTGCAACGTGAAATTGTCAAGCTCAATCCCAAACCGGGAGCAGCCATGGGAGAGACCATCGGGCGCAACATGCAGCAGATTACGCCCGATTTTGTGGTCGACACCGATGATGACAACCACATTTCTTTCACCATCAACAAGGGAAGAATCCCCGACCTCTACGTTTCCCCTTCGTTCGTTGATATGCTCAATACCTACAAGGAAAATAAGAGTGGCATGAACCGTGAGACCAAGGAAGCACTGCTCTATGCCAAACAAAAAGTGGACCGAGCGCAGAATTACATCGACGCAGTGAAGCAGCGACGACACACACTCTATGTCACCATGAAGGCTATCATTGCCTGGCAGCATAAGTTTTTCCTCGATGGAGACGAAGCAGACCTCAAGCCGATGACTCTGAAAGATATCTCCGACCGCACGGGACTCGACATTTCGACCATCTCGCGAGTAAGTAACGTGAAATATGCACAAACTCGTTGGGGCACGTTTCCCCTACGTTTCTTCTTCAGCGAAGGCTATACCACCGAAGGAGGAGAGGAACTTTCCACTCGTAAAATCAAGATTGCGCTCAAGGAAATCATCGATGGAGAAGACAAGCACAAGCCACTAAACGATGATACCTTGAAGATTGAGTTGGCACGGCGTGGCTTCCCAATTGCACGTCGCACCATTGCCAAATATAGAGAACAACTGGGAATACCTGTCGCAAGATTACGCAAAGAATGAACAACAAGACGATTATTTTGATAGCACGGGTGATGAGCATGCTGTTCACACCATTCTACCTGCCTCTGTTGGGACTGGCTGTGCTATTCTTTCTCAGTTACTTGAGCCTTATGCCTACGGGTTATAAGGTATTCGTATTGTGCATGGTCTATCTCTTTACAATACTCTTGCCCACCATGCTCATCCATTTCTATCGTTGCTACCAAGGTTGGTCGCCCATCGAACTGGGTGTGAAAGAACGACGCATGGTGCCTTATATCATTTCCATCCTATGCTATTTCATATGTCTCTACATGATGGAGACCTTCCATATTCCCCACTTCATGGGAAGCATCTTGATGGCTGCCCTGTTCTTACAAGTCATCTGCGCCATCGTCAATGTGTGGTGGAAGATTTCCACCCATACGGCTGCCATCGGCGGAGTGGCTGGCGCACTGATAGCCTTCTCGGGGATTTTTCTCTTTAACCCCACATGGTGGTTCTGCTTAGTCATGCTTATCGCAGGCATGGTCGGCACGAGCCGCATGATTCTGCGCCAACATTCGTTGTCGCAAGTGTTAGGAGGATTTGGTGTGGGAATGCTCACCGCCTATTATACCATCGCAATTATGTAATTTCAAAACATACTGAAACATGAAACCATTAGTAAGTATTATCATGGGCTCGACCAGTGATCTGCCCGTTATGGAAAAGGCCTGCAAGTTTTTAAACGATATGCAGATACCTTTTGAAGTGAATGCGCTCTCCGCTCACCGCACACCTGATGCAGTAGAACAGTTTGCCAAAGGTGCGAAAGACCGCGGCATCCGTGTCATCATCGCCGGTGCTGGCATGGCTGCAGCACTTCCTGGTGTGATAGCAGCCTCCACCACACTGCCCGTTATCGGCGTTCCTATCAAGGGTATGCTTGATGGTCTCGATGCCATGCTCAGCATCATACAGATGCCTCCAGGCATCCCCGTGGCTACAGTAGGTGTAAACGGCGCCATGAACGCTGCCATTCTGGCTGCCGAGATGCTGGCTTTGGCTGATGAAGACATAGCCCGCAAGATGGAAGAATATAAGGCTGGACTGGGCAAGAAGATAGAGAAGGCTAACGCCGATCTTGCTGAGGTGAAATATGAATATAAGACTAACTGATGATCAACTTGTTTAACTATCGGCGTAGGGAATCGAGTGAGGTGCAGGTGGGAGCCATCGCAATGGGTGGCAACAACCCCGTGCGCATACAGTCGATGACCACAACCAAGACCACAGACACCGAGGGAAGCGTGGCACAAGTCAAGCGCATCATCGACGCGGGTGGCGAATTGGTGCGGTTGACGACTCAAGGCGTGCGTGAGGCAGAGAACCTAAAGCACATCAATGCTGCCTTGCGTGCCGACGGATACACCGCTCCACTTGTGGCTGATGTACATTTCAACCCACACGTGGCTGACGTGGCTGCCCTCTATGCCGAGAAGGTACGCATCAATCCAGGCAATTATGTGGATCCTGCACGCACGTTCAAAGAATTGGAATACACCGATGAGGAGTATGCCGAAGAAATCAAGAAGATTGAAGAGCGGCTCATTCCGTTCATCCAGATATGCAAGGAAAACCACACAGCTGTGCGCATCGGCGTGAACCATGGTTCGCTTTCCGACCGCATCATGAGTCGCTATGGCGATACGCCAGAGGGTATCGTGGAAAGCTGCATGGAGTTTCTTCGCATCTTTAAGCGTGAGAAATTCGACAATGTAGTCATCTCCATCAAGGCTTCCAATACGGTTGTCATGGTGCGTTCCGTAAGGTTGTTGGTCAGCGAAATGGGAAAAGAGGGTATGAACTACCCCTTACACTTGGGTGTAACCGAAGCTGGAGAAGGTGAAGATGGACGTATCAAAAGTGCTGTGGGCATCGGTGCACTGCTTGCCGACGGCATTGGAGACACCGTGCGTGTGTCACTAAGCGAGGATCCAGAGGCGGAAATTCCCGTGGCACGCCACTTGGTAGACTACGTGACAGCCCATGCCGCCCATTTGATGATACCAGGCGAAGCCTATGAAAAGTTTGACTGGCTACGTCCAGAACGCCGTGTCACCCGTGCTATCGGTGGCATCGGCGGCTGCAATGTGCCTGTGGTGGTGAGCAACTACAAACCTGAAAAAGCATCTTACAAGGCAGATTACGTCTACGTAGGTGCCCATTTGCCAAAGCATACTGATAAGGCGCAAAAGTATATCATTGACTTCAACGCCTACGAAGAAGCTGTAACAACCCACCCTGAATTGCAACTCTACCCCATATACCCACACACGGCAATGCCGTTTATAAGCGCATCAAAAGCAGAAACTAAGTTTCTCGTTCTTCAATTCGGCGTTTCTGTGGAAGAATATCAAGCTTGTCTGCACAATCATCCAGAGGTTGTAGTAGTCTGCATGACTACGCATCAAAACCGCTTGGGCGACCAGCGAGCACTCGTACATGAGATGATGTGTGGCGGTTTGTCTAACCCTGTCGTATTCTGTCAGATGTATCGTCATGATGCAAACGACAAAGGCAACTTCCAATTGGAGGCTGCTGCCGACATGGGAGCCTTGATGATTGACGGACTGGTAGACGGACTATGGCTGATGAACGATGGCAACATCACTCCCGAAGTGATAGAAGACACAGCGTTCGGAATACTACAAGCAGGTCGTCTGCGCACCTCAAAGACTGAATATATCAGTTGTCCTGGATGCGGTCGCACCCTCTACGACCTGCGTTCTACTATCGCTCGCATCAAAGCAGCTACCGCCGAGATGAAAGGACTAAAGATAGGTATTATGGGGTGCATCGTCAACGGACCAGGCGAAATGGCAGATGCCGACTATGGCTATGTGGGTGCAGGTCCGCACAAGATATCGCTCTATCGCAAAAAAGTGTGCGTGGAAAAGAATATTCCTGAGGAAGAAGCTGTGGAAAAACTACTACAACTCATTCACTCGGATCACCTTAAAGAGTAAAGAACTATGGAACTGAAAGAACGCTACTTGGCAGCTGCCGACCGCTATGAACACAGCGAACAGATGTATCGTCGGTGTGGTCGTTCGGGCGTATTACTCCCGAAGATAAGCTTAGGCTTCTGGCACAACTTCGGAAGTGTGGATCCTTATGAACGTAGCCGCGAGATTACACACTACGCTTTCGACCACGGAATCACTCACTTCGACCTTGCCAATAACTATGGACCAGTCTATGGATCGGCCGAAGAGACCATGGGACGACTGATGGACGACAGTTTTCGTCCCTACCGCGATGAACTTTTCATAGCATCCAAGGCAGGTTACGACATGTGGGAAGGACCTTATGGCAACTGGGGATCGCGCAAATATTTGATGGCAAGTATAGACCAAAGTCTGAAGCGCATGCACCTAGACTATGTTGACCTGTTCTATAGCCACCGCTACGATCCCAACACACCACTCGAAGAAACGCTTCAAGCGCTAGTTGATATTGTGCGCCAAGGCAAAGCTCTCTACGTGGGCATCAGCCGTTGGCCGCTTGAAGCACTCAAAGTGGCTGACGCTTACCTGAAAGCACACAATGTGCCGTTGCTCATTTATCAGGGTCGTCTGAACCTGCTCGACCGCGCCCCACAGGAGGAAGGCATACTCGACTACTGCCATACACACGGAATAGGCTTCATCTCCTTCTCCCCTTTGGCACAAGGACTGCTCACCGACCGCTATCTGAAAGGCATTCCTGAGGATTCGCGCATGAAGAAAGCCCACTTTCTAAAGCCCGATATTCTTACGCCAGAACTGCTTGACCGACTGCAAAAGATGAACACTGTAGCAGAAAGCAGAGGTGAGACGCTTGCCGAAATGGCACTTGCATGGATTCTCCACCAGCAAGGTGTTACTTCGGTACTCGTAGGAGCGAGCAGCACAGCACAACTCGCAAAGAACATTAAATGTATAGATGCTATACCATTCAACGAAAACGCCACACTGTAAAGTGCGGCGTTTTCGCTTTCTATCAATGTCTATAATTCACCAGCCTCAACCATTAACACCACGCGTTCAGTGAGGCGGTCGGTGCCATTAGGGTCATATCCCTTGGTGAGACTTGCTCCAAAAGCCCATGCAAAAGCTTGCCAGAAACCAGCGCGAATAGGTCCAAGAAAAGCTTTGACCAACCCGTAGGCAGACGAATTGCACTCGCGGTTGACCAGTTTAATGAGTAGCTTACCCTGTGAATAGCTTAGTTTCTTCATGCGGGGTGTGTATTCACGACGTATATCTTCCTCTACCTGCTTCATATACTGATCTTTGGCACGCTTGTTAGGCAACGTCTGCAATACATCATATACCTCAAGGATGATGGCGTTGCACTCCTTAGCGATGGGCAAAACCTTTTTTACATTATACACCAAACGGTTGTAGGCTTCACGCTGACGGGCGTTCTTCAGTTCGAGCGGAGGATATACATAAACGTTGTTCATCTGTACATACTGTACGCTATCGCTTCCGAGCAACACCTTACCCACCTTGAGCATGGGCACAAAAGTAGGATTGTCCATATCCACTTCACGGTCTTCGGGATTGACGCGAGCAGGTTTGTCGCTCTGCGCATGCACACCGAGCCATCCAAAACCTGTCAACAGCAATAAAGCCAACGTTCTCATCCTTGTCATGGCGGCAAAAGTAATTATTATTTTCGATATGACAAAAGAATTGTAATCGTCTTTTATAAGCGTTTCATTTATTTTGATTAACTTAGCGCACAAATAAATAATCCCTACAAGAGATGAAACTTTGCATCATCGTTCCCTGCTATAACGAAGAAGAAATACTCATGTGGTCTGTAGACAAACTGCAGACTCTCACCCAAAGACTCAAGGCGGAAACCGACACAGAAGCCACTTTACTACTTGTCAACGATGGCAGTCGCGACCACACATGGCAACTCATAGAACAATGTTGCGACCGATATGACAATGTGGCTGGACTGAAACTCTCTCACAATGAGGGTCATCAAAATGCCCTATGGGCAGGATTAGAGCAATGCGTGGACCAGTTTGACGCTTCAGTAAGCATTGATGCCGACCTACAAGATGATGAAAATGCCATTCTTGATATGGCGCGACAAGCCAACCAAGGGGCAGACATCGTCTATGGTGTGCGCAAACGTAGACAGACCGACACCCTCTTCAAGCGTGCCTCTGCACAAGCTTTCTATAGACTAATGCGCCTTGCCGACCCCGAAATAATATACAACCACGCAGACTTTCGGTGGATGAGCCGCCGTGCGATGAAGGCATTACTCGCCTATCCGGAGCGCAATCTCTTCCTTCGGGGCGTAGTGCGGCAATTGGGATTTTGCGAAGGTTTCGTCTACTACGACCGCAAAGCGCGCACGGCAGGCATAAGTAAATATCCACTCAAAAAGATGATACACTTCTCTGTCGATGGCATTACGTCGTTCTCAGTAGCCCCCTTGCGATGGATTACCTATATTGGCTTAATCATGACCCTTGTTTCCATCGCTATGATTATCTTCGCCCTCGTGGAGCATAGTCAGGGTAAAACCATCGAAGGATGGACCTCTATGCTCGTCTCACTATGGTTTATCGGTGGAGTAGTCACCACTGGCGTGGGCATCACAGGGGTGTATATCGGCAAGATATACACGGAAGTGAAACGCAGACCACGCTATTTCATTGAGGAAAGAAAGAACATTTAGCAGAAGACAATCCATCTTCTGCTTTATTTTTCCACATATTAAACCAACTGATAATCAACCTCCTATGCATATCACCAACAAGTTATCCCCTGTTTTATCCACAGCTTTATTACTGCTGATGGTGTTCTCTCTTCACAGTTGCAACAAGAGTAGACCTGTGAAAATAAAAGACCTACAGTTCACCAACGATGTGATGTGCCCCTACACCCCTGTGAAAAACCAAGGGAAAAGCAATGCCTGCTGGATCTACGCCATGCTTGCCACCATTGAGAGCGAACACATTAAACGAGGCGATTCGGTCAATCTTTCACCACAATATGTCATCTATCAGCAATTGCGCGAACAAGCGTCTTGGCGCTATTTGGCACAACGACGCATCAATTATAGCGACCGTGGTGTGATGCCCATGCTCTTGCAACTCATCCATAAGTATGGCGTAATGCCCTACGATGCATTCCATGGTAATGCCAACATCCTTGTGGTGCGCCGAAAGATGTATCAAATCATAGATGAATGTGTGGCACAACGCACTGGCATCAAAACGATGCTACAACGCGTGGACAATCTTTTGCAAGACGAGATAGCCCCATTGCCACCACACGTCTATATGTTTGGCGCTGAATACACCCCACAGGAGTTTGCACATAGTGTATGTATGCCCGATGAATATATGGCCATTACCAGTTATCAACACCACGATTTCAACACCTATATAGATTTGGAAATACCTGATAACAAGCGCCATTGCACGTTTTATAACGTACCTATAGACACACTTGTCAACACGGTTATCAACACCTTAAAAGCAGGTTATCCCGTATGCTGGGAAGGAGACACGAGTGAAAAAGGATTCTCTTTCAAGCGTGGCGTAGCGCTACTAACAGATGAAAAAAGTCTCTGTTCACAAGCCGACCGCCAACATGACTTCGAACAATACCGCACTACCGATGACCATGCCATGGAATTAGTAGGTCTTGCACACGATAACCATGGTCGTCCCTATGTAGTTTGTAAGAACTCATGGGGCACAACCAATCGCTATGGAGGACTTATATATATGTCTATCCCCTATCTGCGCAGCAAGACCATAGCCGTGGTCATCAACAGAATGCACACCTCTTTATAATAGTAACACAGAAATATAACCTTTTTATATATGATAAAAATGAAGACAAAAGCTATCATCCTTGACTTCGACGGTACACTCGGAGACACACAACGACTCATCATCGAAACTCTGCAGCAAACCATTCACCACATGAAATTGCCTTCACGCACCGATGAACAGTGCCGCGCCACCATTGGTCTGCCGCTTTTCAAGGCTTTCACTACCATGTTTAACCTCAATGACGAAGAGGGAGAGCGCTGCGCATCGGTCTATCGCGACATCTTCGAATGCAATAACGTGCCAGGCAGAGTGAAGCTATTTCCACACGTAATCGACACTTTATCCACACTCCACGCACAAGGTTATACGCTTACTATTGCCAGTAGCCGCCACAGTACGACGCTCCGTCAATATGCTCACGACCTTGGCATCGCCCCCTACTTGTCGTATATCATCAGTTCGGCAGAGGTTACAAACGCCAAGCCAGACCCCGAAATGGTCATTAAAACACTTGAACACCTGCATCTGCAAGCCGAAGAAGCAATCGTGGTAGGCGACGCCACATTCGACATAGATATGGCACACAATGCAGGAGTGCGCGCTGTGGGTGTGACCTACGGCAATGGCACACGTGAAGACATGCTTCGTGTGCATGCTGAATGGATTATAGACGATTTCGCCGACTTGCTTCCAATCATTGCAAACGAATGAAAAACCCCTTCATAAAACTATCCACACAAACTGTTGAAAACTGTATGGAAAACCCTAAGCATAACTTTTGGAAAACTCTATCACTTATCCACAGCCCAGAAAGACAGCCCGAAAGATGCGGATATCCACACATTTATGAAGTAGTTTTAGCCAACTTTTCCACGGATTTAGCACGGAAAAAGATATAAACTTATTAACTTTGCACAAATGGGACATATTGTGGATAACGTTATCTAATCATTGATTATCAGTGAAAAGATATCAGAAGCATATGCGGATAACTAAGTGTCATGTGTTGAATATGTAAATACCAAATATTTAGGCTATTTCTTATCCACTTATCCACGCCCCATCATACATCTTATTATTGTTTTTTAAAAATAGAAAATAAAGAGATAAATATAATATATGGTGAAGAAAGAATGGGAAGAAAAAGGGTTTATTGATGAACCCGTGGCAGATTCGTTGGACTTGAAATCGGAGATACGCAAGTTGTGCAAGGAGAAAAACGCAGTGATATTAGCTCACTACTACACACGTGGAGAGATACAAGAGGTAGCCGACTTTATCGGTGATTCACTCGCACTGGCTCGCCAAGCAGCGCAAACTGATGCTAAAATCATGGTGATGTGTGGCGTTCACTTCATGGCAGAGACCTGCAAGTTGCTCAGCCCCGACAAACTAGTGTTGGTGCCCGACCTCAATGCCGGTTGTTCGCTCGCCGATTCTTGCCGTGCAGACGACTTGAAGAAATATAAGGAAGCGCACCCTGGCTATAAGGTGGTGAGCTATGTGAACACCACGGCAGCCGTTAAAGCACTCACCGATGTGGTTGTTACCTCAGGCAATGCGAAGAAGGTAGTCGATGCTTTCCCACAAGATGAGAAACTGATCTTTGGTCCCGACTATAACCTCGGCTCCTATATCAATAGCGTGACAGGGCGAAATATGTTGCTTTGGCAGGGCGGTTGTCATGTGCATGAGCGCTTCTCGGTAGAGGCTATCCTACAATTGAAGCAAGAGCACCCTGGCGCACTCGTCATGGCACACTTGGAGTGTAAGGGGCCTGTACTGGCTATAGCCGATGTGGTGGGCTCTACTGCCGTCATGCTAAAGTATGCCCAAGAACACGACCAAAAGGAATATATCGTGGCTACAGAGGCAGGTATTTTGCACGAGATGCAACGCACGTGTCCCGATATGCACTTTTATCCCGTTCCTCCCGAAGTGAGTGAGGGGGCGATAGGTTGTTCGTGCAATGAGTGTGAATACATGAAACTGAACACGCTCCAGAAGATTTACAATGCGCTGAAGTATGAGTGGCCTTCAGTGGATGTGGATGCTGCCATCGCCGAAGATGCGGTGAAGCCTATTCATAGAATGTTGGAACTAAGCTAAACTGAATACGAAAAAAGGACTGGCATCACTGCCCGTCCTTTTTAATGCATATAATATAACTTTATAAACTAAACTTGCGATTTTTCTTTTACCGCATAAATCCCTTAATGTAATTGTTTTTGAAGATATGAAGTGGTATTGTCTTTTGTTGCTGCAAAAGTAGTAAAACGCTCATATCTGCATAATAAACAATGTTTCATAGAAAGTAAAAAATCGTTCATGCATCATTTTTATGATAGAATGAACGATTTTTTGCTATGTTTGCGGGGCTTTCCCAGTGTTTATTCCTCACTGGGTTGTTTGCCAAAGTAGTCTTTGTAGCATTTGGCAAAGTAGGAGGGCGAAGAGAAGCCCACCTCATATGCCACTTCCGATATGGTCTTGCCACCTTGTCGGAGCAGTCGTTCGGCTTTCTTGAGTCGGGTGATGCGTAGTAGTTCCACAGGTGTAGAGCCTGTGAGCGCCTTAATTTTTCGATACATCTGCACGCGACTTAGTCCGAGTTCGCGACTGATATCCTCCACGCTAAGTTCGGTGTTACCCATTCTATTCACCACGATATCGTGGAAGCGCTGGATGAATAGCGTATCGGTGTCGGTAGTTTCTGTTGTCGGTTGTTCGTCTGACGCATAGATAGCCTTTAGCTTGCGGCGGTTTTCAAGCAGGTTTTTCACACAGGCTTGAAGCACCTTTCCGTTGAAAGGTTTGGTGATATAGGCATCGGCTCCGCAGTCGTAGCCCTCCACTTGTTGGTCATCCATGCTGCGCGCAGTGAGCAGTATCACTGGGATATGGCTTGTGGCAGTCTCCTTTTTCAGGCGACTGCACACTTGCAAACCGCTGATATCTGGCATCATCACATCGCTGATGACTAGGTCGGGCACCTCTTTGATGCCTTTTTCCACACCCATTTCGCCGTTTTCAGCCGTGATGACTACATAGTTTTCTGTGAGGAGCGACGCCACGTAGTCGCACACATCCTTGTTGTCATCGATAACCAAAACAGTGGGTTTCTGCTCAAGTGTTTCATCGGGCGACGTGATTTGGTCAGCCTTGGTGGAACTTTTTTCGTTTTCCAGGCCATTATCTGTGTATTCATCCACATAGGGCATGGTATGGTTTTTGGTGGATTCCACTTCGGTGAGCGTGCCTTCTTGTTGGCGTGGAATGGTCACGATGAAAGCAGCTCCCTTATCCAAAGCACTTTCCACATGGATGGTGCCGTGGTGCAAGTCTACGAATGATTTGACGATGGGAAGTCCGATGCCCGTCCCGTTTACGCCATTTTTCACTTGATAGAAGCTGTCGAAGATGTGGCGTTCTTGTTCTTTGGTTATACCGATGCCCGTGTCTTTCACCGTGAAGGTGACGTGGTTGTCATCGGCAGTGGCAGAGAAGCACACCGCCCCACCCTCTTTCGTATATTTGAAAGCGTTGCTAAGCAGGTTGTAGCAGATGCGTTCCAACTTATAGTAGTCGGCAATAACAGGCACGGAAGCATTGATGTCAAGCTGCAGTTGTATGTTTCGCTTCTTGGCGCTTACGGCGAATGTGTTGCCCCAACTGGTCAGGGCTTCACCTATGTCAAACCGAGAAAGCATCAATTGCATCTTTCCGCTCTGCACCTTACGGAAGTCGAGAATCTCGTTGGCAAGGCGGAGCATCAAGTTTACATTCTTGCGTGCCAGGAGCAGAAGTGACCGTTGCTTGTCGTTAATGTTGCCTTCGTCGAGCAGTTTCTCTATTGGATCTGCTATGAGTGTGAGCGGTGTGCGGAATTCATGACTCACGTTGGTGAAGAACTGAAGGCGGTTTTCCGACACCTTTTCCGTCATGCGACGCTTGAATACAATGCTGCGGTAGATGATGAAAAACATCACAATCAGCATGACAACGATAACTACAGAAAACATCAAGTACATTCTTTGGTGGCTATACTTGGTGAGATAGAGGTTGGCTTTGTCCTGCATCTTATACAAACTGTAGTGTTGGTGCTTCAGTTCATCGTTTTGCAAGTTGGCTATATCAATGTTTTGCTTTGATATCACTGCTCCGTTCAGCATGTTGACACGTTTGAATGGTCTGTGTTCAAGAATGTCCATGGCCAGTTGAACCACCAAGTCTCCACGTGTAGGATATACATAGCTTGCAGCCAAACGACCGTCGCGCACATTGTCAACACCACCGCCAGGCACGGGTAGTCCGTCTACACCTATATATATAATGTTGCGTTTCACCCCATTTTCTTCCACAGTATTGCGTGCTGCAATTGCCATTCGGTCGTTGTGGGAGAACACGCAGTCGAAGTCTACACCGCTCCTGATGACACTGTCCATGCACATTCGTGCCGACTTAGGTTGCCAGTCACCATAGCGTTGTTGCACGATTTTCATATTCGGGTATGCCTTGATGGCTTCCATAAATCCCTTGTGGCGTTCACTTTCAGGGCTTGAACCAGCCAGACCGTGTATCTCCACGATGCGCGCTTTGCCCTTTGTCTTCTTGACCAGAAATCGTCCCATCTCACGTCCCACGTTCACATTGTCAGCACCAATATATGCCGTGTAGTTGTTGGAATCTATCTTACGATCGAGCAAGACGACAGGTATGCCTTTTCGATAAGCCTTTTCGATGGCAGACGTGATGGTGTTTTTTCTGCTTGGTGTGATGATGAGCAGGTCTACGCCTTCCTTCACAAATTGGTTAATCTGCTCTATCTGTCGCTTATCATTCTCGTTTGACGATTCAAACTTTAGTGTGAGGTTGTCATAGAGATAGGCACTGTTCAGTATTTCATCGTTGAGTTTTTCCCTCCAGATATCTTCATTGCATTGGGATATGCCAATCTTGTATTCCTTCTTTTGGCTACAAGCGGTTAAAAAGAAGAAACACCAAATAACAAAATACAATACTTTCTTCATCCTTACTTATT
>CAVKQP010000003.1:0-31835 GCA_963658165.1 Clostridium sp. CAG:302
GTTGAAAGCGGTTAAAAGTGTAAGGGCGATGATAATTATATGAAAAGAGATGTTAGTTAACCAAGTCTTGGTCAGTGCCACGTAGTGTGCTATGAGTGGACTGGTGTTGACAATGGTTACTGCGAGCCATTCATCAAAATGTTTTGGAAAAAGTACCATCAAGGCAATGCTGGCGATGTCCATTGTGATGAACACTTCGTAAACCATGCGTGTGCGTATCTTGTCGTTATAACTTGTCCGTAGGAAGTGGATGATACCCGTAAAGGCAAGCATAACAACAAAACCAAAGGTGGTAATTTGGTTCAGATCTATCTGTGTGAAATCCAATAGGGACGAGAAATCTGCAATTTTACAAATATGGGCGATGAATTGCTTGAGCGTACCTTGATATAGATAATAGATGACAGAAAACCAATAGGGAGTGAGTAGTCCGAGAATGCTTGCCATGAAATTTTTGATGCTGAAGGCCATCAGATTAGCTGCTAAAACAATCCATAATAAGGGCACCAAATAGAGTAGTTGTACGAAGGCGATGCTTCCGATTCCAATGCATAGAAAGGCATAGAACACTAGTCCTTGTGCTCTCTTTTCTTGATAGGCATGGAAGCTGATTAGGTAGGTAGCCACTATTGACAACATGACAATGGCGCTCCGCATGGAGATGAACCGCGGACTTGCCATCAGGCAGAGTGCCAAGAACGAGCACGATACCATACGGCTGTATATGCGAATGAGTGCATTTGTGTTGTTTAGTTCAACCATCAAGTAGGTTGCGATGACTACAAATAGAAACTCTAGGCTGATGATATTCATTAGCCCCATTAAGTATGCTCCTATCCATACCGCCAATGCCACAAATGCCGTGAACGGAAGTGCGAATCTGCTTTCGGCTACCCTGTTTTGAAATCTCTTTACAGACATTTTCCCTAGTCTTGTGCTTTACAGAAATTAGAGTGAGGACACGCTTGATAGCCTATCCTCACTCGTTTGTCGTAAGAATCATATATATTATAGGTCGCTGCCTATGTCTGAGCGGAAATACTTTCCCTCAAACTTTATTTTCTGAGCCTCTTTAAAACTCTTTTTCAAGGCTTCTTCTTTATCTTTTCCATAGCTACTTACGGCGATGACGCGTCCGCCGTTGGTTACGAGTTTTCCGTCTTTGATAGCTGTGCCACTATGGAATACGATTGATCCTTCAACAGTCTCACATCCTGTAATTTCATAACCTTTCTTGTAGGCTTGTGGATAACCGCCGCTGACCATCATCACGCAGACTGCCGAACGATTGTCAAATTCCACTTTACGATTGTTGAGATCACCTGCCGCCATGCCTTCAAAGAGGTCTACAATATCGCTTTTCAGACGGAGCATCACGCTTTCTGTTTCTGGGTCACCCATGCGACAGTTGTATTCGATGACCATTGGCTCGCCTTTCACATTGATAAGTCCGAAGAAGATGAATCCCTTATAGTCGATGTCTTCCTCGGCAAGTCCTTCAACAGTAGGGCGGATGATGCGTTCTTCCACCTTTTTCATCCATTCCTTGGTGGCAAAGGGAACAGGTGTTACACTGCCCATACCACCTGTGTTCAATCCTGTGTCGTGCTCACCAATGCGCTTGTAGTCTTTTGCTTCCGGCAACAACTTGTAGTGCTTACCATCGGTCAGTACGAATACTGAGCACTCGATGCCACTGAGGAATTCCTCAATGACTACCTGGGCTGAAGCGTTTCCAAACATGCCGCCAAGCATCTCCTTGAATTCTTTCTTCGCCTCTTCAAGGGTGGGCAGAATCAGCACGCCTTTGCCTGCGCACAGCCCGTCTGCTTTCAACACATAGGGAGCTTCGAGCGTTTCAAGAAATTTGAGTCCTTCTTCAACGTTTGTCCCGTCAAACGTCTTATATTTTGCCGTTGGAATGTTGTGGCGCTGCATGAACGCTTTTGCGAAATCTTTACTGCCCTCAAGTACGGCACCTTGTTTAGAAGGACCAATCACGGGGATGTTTGCCGTGCGTGAATCGTTCTTGAACTCATCATAGATGCCGTTTACCAAAGGATCTTCAGGACCGACAACCACCATGTCTACTTGATGGTCAATGGCAAAGTCTTTGAGCTTGTCAAACTCATTGACACCAATGTTTACGTTTTCTCCGCAGGCAGAAGTACCCGCATTGCCTGGTGCGATATAGAGTTTATCCACTTTGTCGCTTTGTGCTATTTTCCATGCGAGGGCGTGCTCGCGTCCGCCGCTTCCCAACAATAATAGTTTCATCTTTGAATATTCTGATTAGTGTTTATTTCTTGATTGGCTTGAGATAATCCTCGAAATACTGCGTGATACGTTCGTGTAGATGTACGCTTTGGTGACCGCGCATGTTGTGTGGTTCGCCAGGATAAACGAAGAAATCGGGTTGGGTGCCATCGGCAATGCACTCCTTGAGGAATGACAACGCATGTTGTGGCACAACGACAGGGTCATTCATGCCGATGATAATCTGTAGCTTTCCTTTCAGATTCTTCGCTTTGGGTATCAAACTTGATTCTTTGTATCCCGAAGCGTTGTTTTGCGGTGTACCCATATAGCGCTCACCATACATCACCTCATACCATTTCCAGTCAATAACGGGACCGCCAGCCACGCCTACCTTGAATACATCGGGGTAGGTAGTCATAAGAGATGTGGTCATGAAGCCGCCGAAACTCCATCCGTGCACACCCATTCGGTCGGCATCCACATAGGGGAGCGACTTGAGATATTCTACACCTTTCATTTGGTCTTTCATTTCTTCTACACCCAAATGATGCCATGTTGCTTGTTCAAAATCACGTCCTCGGTCACTTGAACCTCTGTTGTCAATGATAAACAATATGTAACCCTTTTGTGCCATATAGGTTTCCCAATTGCGTGAGGCATAGTGCCAACGTGCTTCTACATTGCGCGTGCCGGGTCCACCATATACATATACAACCGTGGGATATTTCTTGTTGGGGTCAAAGTCTTGTGGCTTCACCATTCTATAATATAAGTCGGTGGTGCCGTCAGTAGCCTTGATGCTTTCGCAGGAGAATTGTGGTTGATAGTAACCTTTCCATGGGTCGTTTGCCTTGAAGATGTTTACGTTCTTTGCATTGGCTGTATTGATGACATTTATATTGCGTGGCACATCGGGTTCCGTATATTTATCATACAGATAGGCTCCCGAAACGCTCAATGCAGGTCCGCGGTGACTGCCACTGGCGTCTGTCGTGTTTAGGTGGCATCCTTTCCCATTGTCCAAAAGTGTACGTTTCCCATTGGCAATATTGATCGCATAGACGTTGTTTTGGATAGGGCTATTCTCTGTTGATAGAATGATGGCACTACGCGTTTTAGTGTTGTAGCCCACCAAATCGAGTACGACCCATTTGCCTCTCGTTATTTGTTTGAGCTCTTTGCCGTTCACGTCGAAGAGGTAAAGGTGGTTGTACCCATCTTTTTCACTCTGCAGAATAAACTTTCCGTTGTCCCACGGCAGGAATGAGATGGCGTGTACCGGATGCACATATTTGTTGTGTTGCTCGGTGTAGAGTGTCCTTATTTTATCGCCTGTAGATGAGTCATAGGCATCGAGATTGTATTCTGTTTGTGCCCGATTGATTTCTATCAGGTAGATGGTCTTGTTGTCGGGTGCCCATGTGATGTTGGTAAAATAGCGGTTGGTAGGATCTCCTGTGTTCAGATAGATAACATTTCCGCTCTTCATGTCGTAGATGCCCACTTGCACCTTGTGGCTGGTCGTGCCAGCCATGGGGTATTTCTCGGGAGCTTCGGTAGCTATTTGTGTGTCGATGTCTACCAAAGGATAGTCTGTCACCATGCTTTGATCCATACGGTAGAAAGCGAGCTTTTGCCCGTTGTCGCTCCAAAATGTGCCTTTATAGATTCCGAATTCGTCGCGGTGTACACTTTGTGCATAGATAATCTGACGTGATCCGTCAGTGGTGAGCTGGCGGGTGTGGTCCTGCGCATCTGTCACATAGAGATTGTCGTCTTTGATGAAGGCTACGGCACGGGATGAAGCAACCCATTCTTCGTGAGTTGCATGGTCGCGCGTCTGCTCCCATTCCACCTTATTAGTCTTGATGTTATAGAGATAGCGCTTTTTGTCGTTGCTAAGCAATAAGAGTGGCTTATCGGTGTAGGGGAAATAGGCTTCACCGAAACTGCTTATTTCGTAGGGGGAATCCTGACCGAGGGTTTGAATCAGTTCACTGAGCAAAACAAGAATTTTTGCCTTGCCGCTATTCTTATCAATGCTGCTTAACTGTCCGTTCTCTATCTCAACCAATTCGTCACCCCACCAAGTGAAGTTTTTGTTGGCAGGTGTGAATCTATAGTAGTTATAGCCGCCGAAGTTCAGATCTTCCAATGTAAACAGTTTCTGTGCCATGGTTTTTGAAGGTGCGATGAGAACTGCTAATAATAAGAGGTAGGTCAACAACTTGCCCGTGACATTATTCATTGTCAAATCTCCTATCTTTTTTATTGTATCCTTTGCCATTACGTTTGCTATCTTTGTCAAATCGCTTGCCGCCGCGGTCAGATTTCCTGTCGTTGCGATCGAATTTGTTGTTGTCGCGGTTGAAGCGGCGACCTCCATGTTCTTCTTTTTGCTTACTGTCATTGCGACGATTCATACTGAAGAATTTGAAAGACCGAATGTCTGCTTCCTGGTTCTCCTCGTTTTCGTCTAAGCGCTTCTTAAATTCACGGTTCTTTTTGAAGCGGTGCTTCTCCGCCATGGCTTTTTTCTCTTCTTCAGTTTTCACCACACCGCCTTCACTACGGAAGTCCTTCAGTTTTCCATCGAAGATAGCATACTTGCGGAATTCACATTCCAGTGAGCCGTTGAATACAGGGATTTTGATGGAAGGCTTCAGACCTATTTGGTCGAAACATTCTTCTCGGTAGCTGAGCACCCATGCTTCGTTGCCCATGAACTCATGCTTCAGCCTTTCGCCAATCATTTTATAGGTACCGAGCAGGTCGGGGGTGGAGATGCGCTCACCATAAGGTGGGTTCATCACGATGATGCTCTTGTTCTCGGGTTTCTTGAAGTCTTTGAAGTCGGCTTGCTCAATGGTTACATCTTTTGATAAACCTGCCGCTTTGACGTTGAGAATGGCCGTGTTTACCGCCTTTATGTCTATGTCATAGCCATAGATGTGGTGCTCAAAATCTTTTTCTTCTGAGTCGTCATTATATATCTTATCAAACAAATCAGAATCGTAGTCGGGCCATTTCTCAAAGGCATATTCCTTGCGGAACACACCTGGATTGATGTTGCGGGCAATGAGGGCTGCCTCGATGGCAATCGTACCGCTACCGCACATGGGGTCGATGAAGTCGGTGTCGCCCTTCCAACCAGTCATCAGAATCATGCCGGCTGCCAACACTTCGTTTAGAGGAGCTTCTACCGATTCTTGGCGATAGCCGCGGCGGTGCAAACTCTCGCCGCTTGAGTCAAGAGAGAGAGTACACTTGTCTTCTGCGATGTGCATGTTCAAGCGAATGTCGGGGTTCGCTACCGAGATATTGGGACGCGAACCAGTCTTCTCCCGGAACTGATCAACGATGGCGTCTTTCACCTTGTAGGAAACAAACTTGGAGTGGCGGAATTCTTCAGAGAAGACCACGGAGTCTACGGCAAAGGTCTTTCCGTTGTCGAGGTATTGACTCCAGTCAATCTTTTTCACCTCTTCATATACATCATCGGCAGATTCGGCCTTGAAGTGGCTGATTGGTTTGAGGATTCGGATGGCGGTGTGCAACTGAAAGTTGGCACGATACATCATCTCCTTGTCACCGGTAAACGACACCATTCTTCTGCCTATTTGCACGTTGTTAGCTCCCAAACGGGTAAGCTCTTCAGCCAGCACAGGTTCCAATCCCATGAACGTTTTGGCTATAAGTTCGAATTCTTTTTCCATTGTTTGTGGTTCCTTTAACCGTATGTTATTTGTTGTTTATGATTCCTTGATCTTTCTGCTTCCCGCTTCCATGTCTTCTGTAATCCACACGTTGGCACCGATAATGCTGCCTTTACCGATGGTGACACGTCCCAAGATGGTGGCGTTGGAGTAGACCACCACGTCGTCTTCCAAGATAGGATGACGTGGAATACCCTTGATGGGGTTGCCGCTGGCATCGAGAGGGAAACTCTTAGCTCCGAGTGTCACACCTTGATAGAGCTTCACACGGTCGCCAATGATGCAGGTGGCACCGATGACCAATCCTGTGCCGTGATCTATGGTGAAGTAGGAGCCAATGGTGGCTGCAGGATGAATGTCGATGCCTGTCTCGGAGTGAGCCATTTCAGTCAGCATCCTTGGGATGAGTGGTACACCCAATATGTGCAACTCATGTGCAATGCGGTAGTTGATGAGCGCTTTGATGACGGGATAGCACGAGATGATTTCGCCGTAGCTTTCTGCTGCGGGGTCTCCGTTATAGGCAGCTATCACGTCGGTAGAGAGTTTGCGACGTATGCGTGGCATCCGTGATATCATTTCGGTGGCGATTTCTTCTGCCCGACTGCGGTCTTTCACGAAGCGTGCAGCACAGTTGTCGCAAGTGCTCTCATCAGTACCGGCAAAACATAGGCCTGCCAATATCTGGTCGCTGAGCAACTTGTGCATCCGCTCAAGGTTTACTCCGATATGGTATCTGATGGTCTTAGGGTTGACAGACGACTTTCCATAATAGCCAGAAAACAAGATACATCGTGCCAGATCTATGATTTCATGTAGAACTTTACCCGATGGTAAGGGCATACCATCACGATGCTGGTGGTAGATGCCACGCAGCGATTCTGAATCTGACAGTGCATCAACTGCCTCTGCAAGAATGCGGGACAAATAATCTTTGCTCATGGAAGTCGCTATTATATAATCGCGTACAAAATTAATAATAATAATTGTAACACAAAAGCCGAGTGCACAAAATTATCCTTCACTCTTACACGAATGGGATAGAATCTACGCGAAAACACATGTTAAGGTTTTATTTTCTATCTCTATTCTTGTGCTAAGGTCGATGTGGGGCGCATGTGTGAAGGAAACTTTTTCGCGTATGTAACAGAAATGTAATATGTGTTTAACGACCTTGTAATTTTTGCCCCGTACCTTTGCGGCATAAATCAAAGATTGTTTTTATATGAGTACGATTTATCTATGTATTGTCGTTTTTCTGCTGTGTTTGGCGGTTTTCGACTTGTTTGTAGGTGTGAGCAACGATGCGGTGAATTTCTTGAATTCCGCAGTAGGTGCCAAGGTGGCTAAGTTTCGCACGATTATTATCATCGCTTCGGTCGGTGTGCTGCTGGGTGCAGTGATGTCTTCCGGCATGATGGATGTGGCTCGCCATGGCATTATGAATCCTGAGCACTATTCGTTTAATGAGGTGATGACTGTCTTTTTGGCTGTAATGGTGACAGACGTAGTGGTGCTTGATGTCTTCAATACGTTGGGTATGCCGACCTCAACCACCGTTTCATTGGTGTTTGAGTTGTTGGGCGGAACGTTTGTGCTGGCGTTGTTTAAGGTGATTGGTGACGATTCTCTCACCTATGGCGACTTGCTCAACTCCGACAAAGCGTTGAGTGTGATTATCGCCATCTTTGTTTCCGTGGCAATCGCTTTCGTGTTCGGTATCCTCGTGCAGTGGATTTCACGTTTGGTATTCACTTTCAATTATACAAAACACTTACGTTACACAGTAGCTGTCTTCGGTGGTATTGCTTTTACCGCTTTGGCCTATTTCATCTTTATCAAAGGTGTGGGCGCTTCCCCTTATATCAGCGATGTAACGCGAACATGGATAGAAACGAATACTTCGATGCTGATGGTGGGCATCTTCTTGTTGTCTACTATCGTGGCAGAGATACTCCACTTGCTGCATGTTAACGTGTTTAAGGTGGTGGTCTTGATGGGAACGTTCGCTTTGGCTATGGCTTTTGCTGGCAACGACTTAGTAAACTTTATCGGTGTTCCGCTCGCAGGACTTGACTCCTTCCGTGACTATTTGGCTAATGGTAGCGGTAATGCTGATACGTTCATGATGACATCGCTTATGGAAAGTGCCAAGACCCCGCCGCTCTTCCTGATTGGTGCAGGTGTTATCATGATTGTAGCAATGACCACATCGAAGAAAGCCTTGAACGTAATCAAGACCAGTGTTGACTTGAGCCGCCAGGATGAAGGCGATCAGATGTTCGGATCATCGAAAGCAGCTCGTAGTATTGTGCGTGTGGCACAGGAAGTGGGCGATAATTTGTCTAATGTAATACCTGTTAAAACACAGCGTTGGATTGATGGCAGATTTAACAAGAAAGAAGTGATCTTGGCAGATGATGCTGCCTTCGATATGATTCGTGCCGCCATCAACCTCGTACTTTCAGCCATGCTGATCATCATCGGTACCAACTATAAGTTGCCGTTGTCTACTACCTATGTAACATTCATGGTGGCAATGGGTTCTTCACTGGCCGACCGCGCATGGACACGTGAAAGTGCAGTGTTCCGCATTACGGGTGTGCTGAGCGTTATCGGTGGCTGGTTCTTGACGGGAGCCGTTGCATTCTGTGCTTGTGCTATCGTATGTTTGGCCATGTACTTCGGTGGCTTTGTGGTGATGTTCGCTTTCATGATACTCGACATCTTCTTGCTCATCCGTAGCAGTCGTCAGTATAAGAAGAAGACATCAGAAAGCAAGACCGATGTATTCCGTTTGATGATGCGCACACGTGATCCTGAAATCGTTTGGGATCTGCTTTCCAAGCGAGTGAGCCGCACTCAAAGTTTTGTATGCCGCTTTGCTGTGAAGCAGTTCTGTAGCATTCTCGATGCGTTCGCAGTACAGAGTATGAAAGACCTGCGCCGTGCAGACCGCGATTTGCGTGAAGAGCAGATGTTGCTAAAGAAATTCCGTAAACAGGAAATGCTCGCTCTTAAGCGCATTCCACAGGATATCGCTTTGGAACGCAACACTTGGTTCCATCTGGGTGCCAACTCTGACCAGCAGTTTGTCTATTGCTTGCGCCGTATGCTCGAACCGATTAAAGAGCATGTAGACAATAACTTCAATCCGCTCCCCGAACAATACGCTGACGAATTTGAGCCCATCCGCAAGTCGGTTGTCGACTTGATGTCTCAAGCAGAGAGCATGATTAGCACTGGGCGCTATGACAATTATGTCAACGTGCAAGCAGAGGGCGACCGTTGTAAAAACGAATTGAGTGTGGTGCGTAAGAAGCACATCGACCGGATGTCGCAAGAGAAAGACACAACCAATTTCCAAGTTTCACTCGTCTATCTCAATGTACTGCAAGAGACTCAAGAGTTCCTCAGCTTGATGCGCCACCAATTGCGTGCCGCCAAGAAGTTTACCGAGGCATAACTCGGAAAAGCTAGCAAGCATATTCAGACCTATGTGCTTGCAGACAACGATACGAAGAAAGTCCTTTATTTTTGATGTTGCGATGCCTTTTGCGCTAAGGATGCAAGTCCCAGTGCAAAGGCATCGTTTGCGTTATATGACTTGTTGGCGATTGTGAAAACATCTGAATGGATGTTCGTAATGTCGGAAAACTATGTAGATATTTCGCGTTTTATTTGTGTTTCTCATCTTTATCCATTAATTTTGCAAACCGATTAAAGGGCGTGTTGTCTGTTGTAAGTCCGGTAAAAAGCAGTCGACGCGCCGCAAAAATGCATGTATATAACTTTGTAACTAAATAAAACCGCAAATGAAACAGACAAATGTAAAACCGGCAGACGGCAAATTGGGAATCCTTGTCGTAGGTTGTGGCGCTGTGTCAACAACCTTTATGGCAGGAGTGCTGAGTGTGAGAAAAGGCCTTTCTAAGCCAGTAGGATCCATGACTCAGTATGACAAGATTAGAGTGGGACGTGGTGCAGACAAGAAATATCTTCACTATGCAGACATCGTTCCATTGTCAAAACTTGACGACATCGTGTTCGGTACATGGGATGTATATCCCCAGAACGCCTATCAGGCAACGATGTATGCCGAAGTGCTGAAAGAAAAAGATATAGAACCCGTTAGAGACGAGTTGGAAAAAATCGTTCCAATGAAGGCTGCTTTCGACAAGAACTATGCCAAGCGTCTTGACGGCGACAATGTGAAAGACTGCAAGACCCGTTGGGAAATGGTAGAGGCTTTGCGCCAAGACATTCGTGACTTTAAGGAAAAGAATGGTTGTGCACGCATCGTCGTAATCTGGGCAGCATCAACAGAAATCTATGTTCCTGTCTATGAGCCTGTTCACGACACACTTGCTGCACTTGAGCAAGCCATGAAGGATGATGACCGCGAACACATCGCACCTTCTATGTGCTATGCCTACGCAGCTTTGACAGAGGGCGCACCTTTCATCATGGGCGCTCCTAACACGACGGTAGATATTCCCGCTATGTGGGAACTTGCAGAGAAGACAAAGATGCCTATTGCAGGTAAGGACTTCAAGACAGGTCAGACACTCGTGAAGAGTGGTTTTGCACCTATCCTCGGTACCCGTTGTCTCGGTCTGAGCGGTTGGTTCTCTACCAACATCCTCGGTAACCGCGACGGATTGGTACTCGATGAACCCGCCAACTTCCACACTAAGGAGGTGAGCAAGCTCTCTACACTCGAGACTATACTTGAGGCCGACAAGCAGCCAGACCTCTATAAAGATTATTATCATAAGGTACGTATAAACTATTATCCTCCTCGCAACGACAACAAGGAAGGATGGGATAACATTGACATCTTCGGATGGATGGGCTACCCAATGCAGATTAAAATCAACTTCTTGTGCCGCGATTCTATCCTCGCTGCACCGCTGTTGCTCGACCTCTGCTTGCTTTCCGACCTTGCTGCACGTGCCGGTCGTTATGGCATTCAAAGATTCTTGAGCTTCTATCTGAAGAGTCCTATGCACGACTATACTCGTGGCGAGCAGGCTGTCAACAACCTCTACCAGCAGTATACCATGCTGAAGAACGCAATTCGCGAAATGGGCGGCTATGAAGCAGATGAAGAAATTGACTAAGATAAAACTGTATTTGATTATCCTTTTATCGGCACTGACCCTCTCGGTCAGTGCCCAGATAAAAGGTTTTGTCGTTGATGAGGCAACTGGCGATAGCGTCGCATTTGCGAGCGTCGCCTATAAAGACTTGAAGATTGCCAAGTCGAGTAATGTGTCCGGCATCTTCTCTATTGAGAGAAAAGTAGGGCACTATCTCACCATTTCTGCGATAGGCTACAAGTCGCAGCGCATTCTTATTAAGGATAACACGCCGAGCGAACTCCATGTGTGTCTAACCCCAGACTCAAAGACACTCGGCAACGTAGTAGTGAAGGCGAAACGCAGGAAATATAAACGCAAGGACAATCCTGCTGTGGAACTTATGAAGAGGGTCATTGCCGCCAAGAAGCGCACAGACCTTGACAATCATGACTATTATCAATATACGAAATACCAGAAGATTACTCTCGCAGAAAACGATGTCAATGCGTCTCGACTCGATGAGAAGAAGAGCAAGCAGTGGATTATCGATCAGATAGAGACTAATCCCTGGACCAACAAGTTGATTCTTCCCCTCTCAGTAGACGAGACTGTGACGCAGAAACTCTATCGTCGCAATCCGAAGACAACCCGTGACATCATCATGGGGCAGAACTCTACGGGTGTGAACCAGTTGATAGAAACGGGCGATATCCTGAATACTGCCCTCAAGGACTGTTTCACCGATGTGGATATCTATGATGACCAGGTGCGCTTGTTGCAATATCCGTTCACTAGTCCTATCGGAAAAGACGCAATAGCGTTCTATCGTTATTACATCGTAGACACCGTGTATATCGACCGTGACCAGTGCTACCATCTCCAATTCCTGCCTAACAACCAGCAGGACTTCGGTTTCCGTGGCGAGATATGGGTGCTTACCGACTCAACGTTGCATGTGAAGAAGTGTAACCTCACGATTCCGAAACGCTCTGACGTTAACTTTGTCGACAATCTGCAGATTCAGCAAGAGTATACACAGCTTTCAGATGGCGAGTGGGTGCTTAGTCGTGATGACATGATGGTAGAGATGAAACTTGCCAAGTTCTTGAGCAAGTTTGTCGTGATGCGCACTACGCGAATGAGCGATTATGTTTTCGAACCGCTACCCAACAAGCTCTTTAAGGGTAAGGCTAAGGAAAAGCATGAGGCAGACGCAATGATGAAAGATGAGGCCTTCTGGAACAAGTATCGTGCGGTGAGTCTGACGAAGGGTGAAAGCTCTATGGATAAGTTTATACACAACTTGGAACAGATCAAGGGATTTAAGTATATCATGTTCTGTGCCAAGGCTTTCATTGAAAACTTCGTGGAGACGGGTACGGAGAAACATCCGAGCAAGGTAGACATCGGACCTATCAACACGATGATATCCAAGAACTTCATCGATGGACTCCGCACACGTGTGAGCGCACAGACTACTGCCAACTTGAGTAAACACTGGTTTGCTGAGGGCTACTATGCGCATGGATGGAAGACCGACAAGAACTATTATCGTGGTGCGCTTACTTATTCGTTCAACAAGAAGAACTATCTGCCTCGAGAGTTCCCGAAGCGCACGCTGACCTTGGAGTCTACCTATGATATAGAGTATCCTTCCGACAAGTATATCCACACCGATAAGGATAATGTGTTCACCGCATTTAAGTGGACAGACTCTAAGAATATGCAGTTCTATAACCGCCAGAAGTTGAGCTTCGATTGGGAGGAAGTATGGGGATTGCGTGTGCAGGCGAGCTTGAAAACAGAAGAGAACCAGTCGGCAGGTACGATGGCATTCCGTCCACTCACCACTTTGGAAGATACCAAGTTCCGTACTACCGAGGCTTCCGTCGGACTTACGTTCTCTCCGGGACGCACCTATATCAACACCAAGCAGCGTCGTCTGCCCATCAACTTGGATGCTCCCATCTTCAGTGTAAGCCATACGATGGGTTTTAAAGACTTCTTGGGTGGTGACTACAAGTCGAATTTCACAGAGGCAAGCATATATAAGCGCTTCTGGATGAAGAGTTGGGGCAAGATAGATATCTATCTAAAGGGTGGCGCTCAGTGGAATAAGGTGCCGTTCCCCTTGCTTATCATGCCGGCAGCTAATATGTCTTATATCCTCGAGGATGAGACTTTCAACCTGTTGAACAATATGGAGTTCCTCAACGACCGCTATGCGAGCCTTGACATGTCGTGGGATTTGAATGGTAAAATATTCAACCGTATCCCGTTGCTCAAGAAACTGAAGTGGCGTGAGTTTATCGGCGTGAAGTGCCTGTGGGGCAAGTTGACCGACAAGAACAACCCATACATGCATCCTGGCGACCCCATCTTGATGGAATTCCCCGAGGGCTGCAATATCATGGATCCGCATCGTCCCTACGTGGAAATGCTTGTAGGTGTGCACAACATCTTCAAGATATTACACATAGAATATGTGCGTCGACTCAACTATCTCGACTTGCCCACAGCGCAGAAGCAGGGCATCCGATTTATGTTCCGCATCTCTTTCTAAGAAAGAAGGAATGTGAGCAACAAAAATACAACGTCTCTCAAGCGGAGACGCTATGCTAAAAGCCGAATGCCTTTTGTGTAATCCAACACGAAAGCATTCGGCTTTTGCGCTTCAACAAACTAAATAAACCTGAAGAAAACACCTGTGATTATGAGAAAAATTAAGAATCCTTGGGTACACAAAGAGGGCTACAACTGCTTCGGTTGTTCTCCCGACAATCCGTTCGGACTCCATATGGAGTTTTTCGAGGATGGTGACGACATCGTGTCTTACTGGAAACCTAATGGCAACTACCAGGGTTGGATCAACACTATGCATGGCGGAATCATCAGTACACTGATAGACGAGACGGCAGGGTGGGTGATATTCCGCAAGTTGCAGACCTGTGGTGTGACCAGTAAAATGGAAGTGCGCTACAAGAAACCGCTCATGTCTAACGATAGTCTCATCACGTTGCGAGCACATATCGTTAAACAAATGCGCAATTTGGTGACCGTTCACGTGTCTGTGGAAAACAGTAAAGGGGAGATCTGTGACGAGGCTGATGCCGTTTACTACACGTTTGGTCCTGAACGAGCAAAGGAGATGGGGTTCACCACTTGCGAAGTGGAAAACGAAGAGTGGATACCGATGTAATCCTTTACGGGCTTGAACCGCTTGTATAATAATGAAAGGAGAGAAGAGAGATGAATGTGATTTTGGCAGACCGACAAGACATCACCCGTGCTGGGCTGATGTATGTCGTCAAGGAAATGGATAGTTTGACGTATGAATGTGCCGAAGACAAAGCGGGATTGTTGGAGTTACTCAAAGTGCATCCCGACAGTTTGGTGGTGCTTGACTATACGCTATTCGATATTAACGATGTAGATGAGTTGCTCATTATAGGTCAGCGCTTCTCCAAGGCAACCTTATTGTTGTTTTGTGAAGACTTGAGTGTCGATTTCTTGCGCATAGTCGTTGCAGCAAGCAAGTTGATTAGCGTGGTGCTCAAAGAGTCGTCTTTGGCAGAAATCAAGGCTGCTATCCAATATGCTGCATGCGGCCAACGATTCATCTGCCAACGTGTAACCGAACTGTTACTCGCTCCTTCACAAGAGAAGCGAGAGCCTGTGAACTTGACCAAGACCGAGCGTGAAATATTGGTAGACATAGCCCTGGGCATGACAACCAAGGAAATAGCAGAGAAGCGCTTTTCCAGTTTCCACACCGTCAACACCCACCGCAAGAACATTTTTCGCAAACTGGGCGTGAACAATGTGCACGAAGCCACCAAGTATGCCCTAAGGGCAGGACTTGTGGATTCGGCAGAATATTACATTTAACCAAACATTACCATCATGAAAAGAAATCTTATAACATTCGTCTTTAGTCTATTGGCAACCATGTTGTCTGCCCAAAAGTACCACGATGCCGCCGCTTTTGATTTGCGTGGAAACGTGAAAGAATGTATGGTGAAGCAAAGTAATGAAACAGAACCGGGATATTATCGTTTTACATCAGACGGAGCATTATATTACCATTGGCATGAAGAGATAAGCGACAAAAGTAAATTGCACCGAGATGCAGACGGAGATTTGTCTCGTCTTTACCTGAAAGGTATGGGCTATGAGTATGCTTATGACGATGCGCACCGCATATTGGCGACAAAATGCTGTATATGGGTAGGTGTAGAGGATGGCATTTCCCTTTTCTGTTTTTATAAATACAATGAAAAAGGGTATATTGCAACGGAAACAACAGGAACTCTTTCAAATGAAGGGGACTCCTATGAATACACCCGATACGATGCCCATGGCAACTGGACAGAGCGCAAGGTCTTTGATTTGAAGACAAAAGAATACAAATATAAGGAAACTCGTACGATTACTTATTGGGACGATGCAAAGAAACAAAGTACAAACTCTACCAAGTATAGCAACTGGAAGCGTTCTTATAATGGAACAAAATTTCCTCTGAAGAACGCAAAGGAAGTGAGTCTTAGACAACTCATATTGCATCCCTTCGGCATTACTACGTTGTCGCATACAGCAACAGCAGACGAATTGTTGGCGGCTTGTACGAAGAATAAATGGAATGCTTATAGTGTGATAGTAACTTATAATGGTAGAAATTTTGGCACGGTAAAGCTGACTGAAACGAAGCCCGGTGATTTCAAGAATGTGTTTGGTTATAAATATAAGAATGCGGACATCATGGCAGAAGCAGGTTTTGTGTCTGAAAATGGGGCGTTGTTTAGTTGGGAATATAATATGTGGCTTCCTAAAGACCGTGCTTGGAATCCCGAACGCTTCTTTAAGAAAATGTTGAAAGATTTGTCAAAAGCAGGACTGAATCTGCGGCTTAAATCGAAAAAAGAAGATAGTATCAAATATTATTCTTATGATGTGACGGTTCCCGGTGTACGTGGATTGTCTGTTTCATTAGTGAATAATTACATCAGTATCGAGGTTGATCCTGAATGGTGACACTTCTCATGTCGTGTGCAAAAGTTCGTAAACAGGCACGGAAAGAGAGACTTCGGAAAGAGTTGGAAAGATATTAAAATACAAAACGTCCGTATGTAGTCTGCATACGGACGTTTTGTATTTACAAGTAATCTTTGAGTTCCGAGATTCGGGAGATGATGCCGTCTGGTAGCGTCTCGTCGTATGACTTCTCTTCCCACTGCAGCCCCTTGATCCACACGGTGCGACAACCGAGGCTGTGGGCGGGGGCAATGTCTTTGTCAAACGTGTCGCCGACCACTACTACTTGCGAAGCGGGCAAGTCGAGGGCGCACACACCGAGGGCGAAAATGGCAGGGTTGGGCTTGCGCACACCCACTACCGCCGACTCGATGACACGCTTGAAATAGTGGTCAATGCCAGCATCGCTGAGAATGGTCTGTATGTTGCCGTAGAAGTTGGACACCAATACCATGGGGTATTTGCCGTTCAGATATTCCAACACTGAGCGACTTTCCTCCAATACTTCGTTGGTTAGGCTATTCTCATGCTGCGCCATACGCATCGCCAAGTCTACTTTCGCCATCTCTGTAAGCGCGAGTAAACCATTGTCGGTGAGGTAGTCGAGCTGTATCTTGTTCTTTGCTTTCAGCACGTCGAAGAAGTGGAAGTTGGGTTTGATGATGGGGCTAGTGGCAAGTGTACGCTCTCCGTGTACATATGCTTTGCGGAAGTTTTCCTTGCTTACCGGCACATTGAAGTGTTCATAACCTTTCCACAACACTTCTGACCAGTGGTCGCCACGGGTGTCGAGTGTTCCTCCGAAATCGAAGATTACACCTTTTACGTCAAGCTTGTTCATTGTTTTCCGTTGTTTGGTTGCTCTTGTTTCCTATCTTGATGAGCATGATACCGATGGCTATCCACACTAATTCGCGCAGACGGGTGATGAGACCCGTATAGACACCGAGCGCACCCGACAGGTGCAAACCGTCTACAGCCAATGCCAATCCGCCTTCACGCGAACCCAACTGCATCGGGGTGAAGAAGATCAAGTTGCTGAATAGTGATGAGAAAGCCATGATTAAAATGGAGTCAATGATGCTTACGTCGGCAGAGAAAGCCTTGAGGATGAGATAGATTTCCAGGCTTTGGATGATGCGCGACGACAGTTCCAATAGCAGTGAACAGTAGAATGTCGACTTATGCTGGCGGTGGAGCAAGGCTATTTGTTCGTCTATCTGTTCGAGTGTCTCGTGCTTCGTCTCAATGAACCGACGTGCCCATCCCTTCACGAAAGGCACGTGGGTGAGCATCCGAATAGACTTCTGTGCCATGCCCGTGCGATACCCGTGCGAGAAGAAGTAGAAAGCCAGAAGGCAGAAAGCCCCGATTACCGTCAACAATATCGTCATAGCGGTGTTCACGGGATGCACGGCGATGAAGAGGAAGATGCTGAGAAACCAGAACCAGAAGTGCGAGAAGATGTGCATCATCACATAGAGAATCACACTTGAGGTGGCTTTGCTCGTGCCGATATAGGGCTTCAACTCCATGATGCGGTAAGGCTCTCCGCCCATCAGTCCGC
The DNA here is from genome assembly GCA_963658165.1 of Clostridium sp. CAG:302. Lineage (GTDB taxonomy): Bacteria > Bacteroidota > Bacteroidia > Bacteroidales > Bacteroidaceae > Prevotella. The sequence continues at coordinate 17,658 of CAVKQP010000003.1, forward strand.
AGGGTGTGGTGTAGTTGAGGGCAAATCCGCTGATAGATAGTTTGTAGACCCGCCAGAACGAAAGGTTCTTGTAGCGTTTCTCGTCATTGATGATGAGAAACCACGACAAGGTGTTGATGACATAGACCCCCGCCCAGAGCAATAGGATAGCAGGGAAGTAGATGCCCAACTGTTCCACATATCGCCAGATGTCCTCGTAGTCCATGTCCATCGTGCAGAGCATGATGACGATGGCGATGATGCCGAATGCGAGGAAGAAATTACGCATTTTATTTTTCATAGCTGTCGAGTTTTTCCAAGAGACTCACACATAGCTGCTCGTGTTTGTGGTGCATATACAGATATATGCCGGTGAACACCACGATTTCTACAGCAAAATATATCCATGGCATTCCGATGAGTATCGACACAAAGAGTGTGATGCTGCGCCAGTTGAATGTGAGTATGTTGGTATATTTCATGAGTGGTAGACTGCCCTTACGGAAGTCTGCGCGCAGTTGTTCTGGCATTTCTTGCTGATAGCGGCGGCGTATTTCGTGTTTGAGCACTTGAAACTTCGGAGTGCTCTTCTCCTGTCCTTGCACATAGCGCACGTAGAACCACTGAAACAGTTTCTGTATGAAGTCCTTGCTCCAACTCATGTTTTCATATTTCTCCACCTGCTTGTCGGCATCGTCCACCTCACTTTCTTCCTTGCCTTTCAAGAAATAGAGGTGTATGTTGCGGTAGTAATCTGCCAATCTACTCTGATTGGCGTGACATAGCAGACCGCTCACCGCAGCCATCAGCCATATCCATATGCCCCAATCGGGCGTGAGGCGTACGGCGATGGAGGTGTAAATAGAGATGAACCACATGTCGCCAGCAGCTCCGTCGAGGATGCGTCCGAGTGCTGATTTCTTGCCTGTCATGCGCGCCAACTGACCATCGCAACTATCGTAAGTGTTTGCCCAAATGAGCAGCAGAATGCCGATGGCGTTCAGTTTCAGGTCGTTGAAGCCGAATAGAATGCCGGCTGCGACACCTAAGAAGATGGAGATGATGGTCACTGTGTTGGGCACTATGCCGAGCTTCTGGAACAATAATGCCCACGCATACCCCATCGGGCGGTAGAACCAAATGTCTATATGCTCTTCCGTGTCGGAAGATTTCAGGGTTGAAAGATAGCCGTTTGCCATTGTTTTGATTACTTGTCCTTATCTTGTTGTTGTCTTTTAATCTTCTCGATGATGCACTGTGCAATGCTGTCGGCAGCCTCTTTACGGCAGGGACCGAAGCTGGGCCAGTCGTTGAAGTCGATGATAGTGGTGTCGCCATTGGGCGAGATGATGCAGTCGCCACCGTAGACATCCACACCGAGCATCTCTCCCGCCTTGTCGGCTTCGGCTTTCACTGCATCGGCATCAAAGGCATAGCCCTGTGCCTTGCCGTTGATTACCTCAAGTCCAAACTTCGACTTGCCCACCCTATCGGGGTAGAACCAATAGAAGAAGTCGGTGCCGCGCACTCCGTAAAACTTCATGAGGTCGCCCTTCAAGTGCTCGTTTACCACAACCGAAGTGACGCCTCGCTTCCAAAATTGTGCCAAACAATCCTCTGCTTCCTCGCTGTTTTGCACGTAGCAAGTGTCCTCTTTCTGCTGCGCACATCCGTCGCCCCGTTTCAGCCAACAGGGATATTTCACATCGCTTGGCATCTTACCACCGGGCATGATGAATTCGCTTCGTGGGTAGGAAACGCCATTGTCGATGAGCAGATGCGACATGGTGGTGCGGATGCAGTTGCGAATGCTGCTTGAAGGATTGACCACTGCCTTTCCTTCCTTTTCCTGTTTGTCGAGTGTTTCCAGTGCTTGATGACTGCGTGCCATGTTGAAGAAAGCATCAGCTTCTGCCACGGCAACATTGCCTTCAAGGGTGTCTTCGCTGCATAATCTCACCTCGCAACCCATGCCTCTCAAGCGGGCTGCCACAGCGTGCATGATGGCTGCGTCGCTATCTACGCAGTTGGGCGAAAAGACATTGCTGCGGCATACACCCACCAAGTGGGTCGTTTTTTTCTTGCGCAAGAATGCTTCCGCCTTGTCGATGTCGCCCTTGTGGTCCACGTCGAGAATCTTTTCTATAGGGTAAGCCTCCAAGTTCAGTCCTTCAGCCACCAGTTGTCGCTGGAAGTTGCGCATGCGGTGCAACCCCTGTTCCATGCAGTGGTCGAGCACATCAAGCGCTTTGTCCTTCAAACAGTAGATGCCTCCAGAAATGAGATGGTCATCGCCTTCCTGTGCATCATGAAATCCTGTGATGTGCAGTTGGCTGTCTGTTCCCACCCAAAGCGGTTTTTCGTCGTCCACATAGGGGGTCACCGCCATGCATCCGTCCAATTCTTCATGGTCGAGGAAATGCTGTATGTAGCGTTTGAAATCGTCTTCATGGAAGATGGTGTCTACCGTAGTCAGACAGAAAGGTTCACCGCGAAGGTAGTCAGAAATGGCGTGCAATGAGTGCATGCTGCTCGGTGTGGTTTTGATGACGATGCGTAGCGGAGCCGTCTTTTGCAGACACGCCAACGCCTGCTGCACCTCTATGAACTGCTCGTTGGTGATGACAACAATCTCTGTAGCGCCACACTCGCTGAAGATACGTATCAGTCGTTCTATCATAGGTTCGCCGAGAAGGGGAACCAATGGTTTCGGTTGTGCCACTCCCTCGTGGGATAACCGGCTGCCTTCGCCGGCAGCTATGATTGCAAATTTCAACTTTGAATATTTATATTGTTATTGATAACGATGCGTAGTTACACATCTTTATATATAATAAATGACGTGCAAAGGTACGACATTATTTTGTAATGGCAAGCGAAAATGTCTGATTTCAGCGCAAATAGGCGGCTATCGGGTGTCTTGGATTGTGTTGTTTGTTTCTTCACACAACCTGTGCTTGTGTGCGAAGGGCGGGCATTATGTCGTGAATACAGGCCTTTGTTGATAAAGAAAAATGACATACGCAAACGTCAGACTGCCATTAGCGTGTCGTAAATATGCCAGTAACAACTCGTTAGTGGCAGTTTTGTGCATCGTTAATGGCAGAGATAAAAAAAAGGTTGAAGCTGTTTCACAACACCATCAACCCATTACTTTTCTAACTAACTTATTATCAACTATTCATTACTTATTCTCATTTCAATACAAAATTACTGTGTTTTTGTGCATTGTGCGTTTATTGACGGGGAAAATGTTACGTAAACGTTTGCGCTTTCCGTAAAGTTTTTGTATTTTTGCACAAATATTATCAACACAGAAAATGAAACAACGGCGCACATCACTCAAAGACTTAGCCCAGCGATTGGGCGTGAGCATCGCCACTGTGTCGCGTGCGCTTCGCAACAGCCACGAAGTGGGCGATGAGATGAAGCAACGTATACAAGCCCTTGCCAAGGAGATGAACTATCGACCGAACCCCTTTGCACAAAGTCTGCGAAAGGAGGCTCCGCGCATCATTGGGGTGGTTTTGCCCAATTTGGTGACCCACTATTATGCTGCCGTACTTGACGGCATTGAAGACTATGCACGCAAAGAAGGCTACTCAGTGTTCAGTAGCAATAGCCATGAAGACCATGAACGTGAAGAGGAAGCTGTCGATAGCTTCATCAGTCTTCACTGCGAAGGCATCATTGCATGCTTGGCGCAAGACACCGTAGACTACTCCCACTTTGAAGAAATCCACAAGATGGGCATCCCTCTCGTCTTTTTTGCCCGCACGTGTCTGCCCGAACTCTTCTCGTCGGTCGTTGCCGACGGCGACGTGGCAGCCCAAAAAGCCACTCAGCACCTTATTGATACTGGTAGCCGCCGCATCGCTTTCATTGGCGGTCCCAACCATCTCGACATGGTGCGCAGGCGCAAGCATGGCTATATAGAGGCACTGCACGAAAACCGCATTCCCATAGACCGCTCCCTCGTGGTGTGCGACAAGATAGACTTCGACGTGGCGCGTGAAGCCACCGTTCGCCTACTTAGTCGTGCCGACCGGCCTGATGCCATCCTCGCTTTCAACGATATCATCACCTATGCAGCCTTCGATGCCATCAAAGCCATGAACCTTCGCATCCCCGAAGATGTAGCCATCATTGGTTTTACCGACGGAGATTCGGCAGCCTTTGTCACCCCTAAGCTCACCACCATCATGGACAAGGCATACGAGCAGGGCTACAAGGCGTGCGAACTCTTGCTCCGCAACATCAATGGCGACAAGCGCATCTACCGTGAAGTGGTGCCCATGACGCTTATGATTCGCGATAGTAGTGACAAACGATAACCACTCCACCCTCCATAATCCACCTTAGAACCAACCAACAACCATGAATATCTTATTATCCATCCTCACATCTTGTCTGCTGATGGCTGCCACTGCAGTTTCGGCAGACAATTCTTTTTATCGGTCAGAAGGTCAGACCGTGACCATCAGTGTAAAGCATCCCACCGCCCAGTCGGCACGATTGGTGCGCCTACAGGTGGTCAGTCCAGATATCATTCGGGTGGAAGCCACCTGTGAGACTGCCTTCCCTCAAAAAAAGAGTCTAGTGGTAGTGCCTCAAAAACCATGTACCGATTTCTCCGTGAGAGAGAATCAGGGAACCATAGAGGTGAAGACAGCCCATGTCACAGCCCGAGTAGATGGCGAAACCGGGCGTGTGGTCTTCCTCGACAACACAGGCAAATCATTGCTTGGTGAGGTAGAAGAGGGCGGAAAAACCTTCTCCCGTTACACCGTTCCGACTGCCGACATTGGGGTGGGAACGCTCACCGATGCCCAACGCACGGGCTGGACGTGGCGCGCTCTCTTCGACAGTCCTGCCGACGAAGCCTTCTACGGACTCGGACAACATCAGTCGGAAGAACTCAACATGAAGGGGAAAAACGAAGAACTCTTCCAGTATAACACCAAGATTTCTGTGCCTTTTGTGGTGAGCACCCGCGGCTACGGACTGCTTTGGGATTCCTATTCGCTCTGCCGATGGGGCAATCCCGACGACTATCTCCAGTTGAACCGTGCTTTCACCCTCTATGATAAAGATGGAAATCGAGGCTCGCTCACGGGCATCTATACCGACAAAGACGGAAAGACCTTGCAACGCTGCGAAGACTCTATCTACTTTGAGCATGCACACGTGATAGGCAATCTGCCCAAAGATTTCAAACTAAGTGGTGCGCATGTTACCTATGAAGGTTTCATAGAGGCCCCCATGGAGAATGTCTATCGCTTCATCCTCTATTATGCTGGCTATGTTAAGGTCTATATCGGCGGCAAGGAAGTGGTGGCAGAACGTTGGCGCACAGCATGGAACCCCAACTCCTACAAGTTTCAAGTGCCCCTGCAACCAGGTGTGCGCACATCCATTCGCATTGAGTGGCAACCCGATGGCGGCACAAGCTATTGCGGACTGCGGGTGGCTACACCGCAGACTGAGCAGGCACAAGGAAGGCTGAGCGTTTGGAGCGAGATGGCGCGCGACATGGACTACTACTTCATCTACGGACAAAACATGGACGATGTAATCAGTGGTTATCGCACCCTCACGGGTAAGGCACAGGTGATGCCGCGTTGGGCGCTGGGCTTTTGGCAGAGCAGGGAACGCTATAAGACATCGAAGGACATAGAGAAGACGCTCAGCGAATTCCGCAAACGCCACATCCCAGTGGACAATATCGTGCAAGACTGGAACTATTGGGCGGAAGACCAGTGGGGTAGTCATCAGTTTGAAGAGGCACGCTATCCCAATCCACAAGCCATGCTTGACAGTGTGCACGCCATGCATGGACGGTTCATGATCAGTGTGTGGCCCAAGTATTATTGCAACACCACGAACTATCAGGAACTCGATAGTCATGGGTGGATGTATCGTCAGGCGGTCAAGGACTCCATACGCGACTGGGTGGGCAAGGGCTATGTAGGCTCGTTCTATGATGCTTATGACGAAGGTGCCCGCCGCATGTTCTGGCGCCAAATGGACGAAAATCTATACTCAAAATACCATCAAGGCATCGACGCCTGGTGGATGGACGCTTCGGAACCCAACGTGCGCGACTGCACCCCCATAGGTTATCGCAAGGCGCTCTGCGGTCCCACGGCACTCGGTTCGAGCACCGAATACTTCAATGCCTACTCATTGGTCAATGCCGATGCCATCTATAACGGACAACGTTCGGTCAATCCCAACACCCGTGTGTTCCTCTTGACACGCAGCGGATTTGCCGGTTTGCAACGCTTCAGCACCGCCTCATGGAGTGGAGACATTGCTACCCGATGGGAGGATATGCGGGCGCAGATGACGGCAGGCATGAACTATTCGTTGAGCGGCATACCGTTCTGGGGCATGGACCAAGGCGGATTCTGTGTGGAAAACCGCTATGTGAATGCACAGAAAGTGTGGAGCAAAACCAAGCAGGAGAATGAAGACATGAAGGAATGGCGCGAGTTGCAGACTCGTTGGCATCAGTTCGGTTGCTTTGTACCCATCTTCCGCACCCACGGACAGTGGCCGCAGCGAGAGGTATGGAACATTGCTCCGGCTGGTCATCCTGCCTATGAGAGCATCGTTTGGTACGACCAGTTGCGCTATCGACTGATGCCTTATCTGTATAGCATGGCGGGTTGGGTGCACTTCCACGACTATACGCCAATGCGTGCACTGGTGATGGACTTCACTGCCGATGCCCGTGTGGCAGACATCAAGGATCAGTGGATGTTTGGTCCTGCCTTGATGGCATGTCCTGTGGGTTACTATAAAGCACGTCAACGCATGGTCTATCTACCCAAGAACAGCGGTTGGTATGACTTCTACACGGGTGCTTACCATGTAGGCGGACAGGATATCGTGGCAGAGGCTCCCTATGAACGCATGCCCGTCTTTGTACGTGAGGGGGCGATAGTGCCGTTCGGTCCGCAAATGGAATGGAGCGATGAAAAACCTGCCGAACAGATTAACCTCTATGTCTATGCAGGGCGCAATGGAGCGTTTGAGCTCTATGAAGACGAAAACACCAACTATAACTATGAGAAAGGAAGCTATGCCATCATTCCGATAAGCTATGACGACAAGACGCGCACGCTGACTATCGGCAAACGCCAAGGCGCGTTCGATGGCATGCTCAAGCGCCGCCGCTTCAATGTGGTGCTCGTCACCAAAGACGCCCAACGTGCACTCGACCTCGAGGCACCGCAAGGGAAGATGGTGAAATATACAGGCAAGGCAATCAAAGTGAAACTTTAAACCAATACCAATCATGAAAAAACAAATCTTATGGCTGCTGCTCTTCTGGTTCGTAGGACTTGGAGCAACGGCTCGAGAGCGGGCGCTCTTTGATGAGGGATGGCTCTTTGCTCTCAATCCGAAAGACAAAAAACCAGAACTTGTTGACCTCTCTGACAGCAAGTGGCGCAAACTTTCTTTGCCGCACGACTGGGCTGTAGAGGGGAGTTTCTCTACCCGAAACGCTTCTGGTGCTAGTGGCGGTGCGCTTCCTGGGGGCATGGGCTGGTATCGCAAGCACTTCCGAGTGGACGACGGTCAGCAATATGATCGCTATTTCATTGAGTTTGATGGCGTGTATATGAACTCGTCTGTCTATCTCAATGGCCATTTGCTGGGCACACGCCCCTATGGCTATAGTAGCTTTGAATATGATTTGACTCCCTATCTCAACTTGGATGGTGACAATGTCATTGCGGTCAATGTGGACAATACCGACCAACCCAATAGCCGTTGGTATAGTGGGTGCGGCATCTATCGCCATGTGTGGCTCACGAAAACCCATCGGGTGCATGTGGCTCATTGGGGAACGCATGTGGATGCAAGGGTAGAAGGACGCAAAGCGCAGGTAGGTGTGACAGTCACAGTGGTCGACGAACAGAAGGAAAAGGGCTTGAAAGCATCCGTGCGCAACACGCTGCTCGATGCCTCTGGTAAGCGTGTGGCATCGAAAACGTCTGCTGTGCAGTTGAAAGGAAAGGCAGATATAGCTCAGACTTTGGTGATCAACAACCCCAAACTATGGTCTGTGGAGCATCCATATATATATAAGGTGAAGACGGAAGTGTTAGTGGGCAGTAGGGTAGTGGACACCTATGAGACGACTACAGGCATGCGCTCGTTTGCTTTTGATGCCGATACAGGGTTCTCACTCAACGGGAAAGCCATGAAGTTGAACGGTGTTTGCGAGCACCACGACTTCGGATGCTTGGGCGCAGCGCTCAATGAGGATGCCATGCATCGCAAGTTAGTCATGCTTAAACAGATGGGATGCAATGCCTTGCGCTGCTCGCACAATCCGCCCGCACCCGAATTGCTGAACATGTGCGACACGATGGGCTTTGTCGTTATGGATGAGGCTTTCGACATGTGGCGCCGTCGTAAAACCAAGAACGACTATGCTCGGTTCTTCGATAAGTGGTATGAACGCGACCTTACCGACTTGGTGGTGCGCGACCGCAATCATCCTTCGGTGATGATATGGAGCATCGGCAACGAGGTGCTCGAGCAGTGGTCGAGTGCCAGCGCAGACAATCTCACCCTCGAACAGGCCAATCTCCTCTTGAATATGGGGCATGATCCCTCTACGCTCGCTAACGACAAGACGCTTAGTGTTAACTCGTTGCTTGCACGTAGGTTGGCAGAAGTGGTGCGCAACTACGACACTTCACGTCCCATCACGGCAGGGTGCAATGAACCGAAACCCGCCAATCATTTGTTCAAGAGTGATGCCCTCGACATCATCGGGTTCAACTATCATGATCAAAATGTGAAGGACTTTAAGACTCAATTCCCCGGTAAACCTTTCCTGTTCACCGAGAGCGTGTCGGCGGTGCAGTCGCGTGGTTGCTATAAGATGCCGAGCGATTCCATGTATCTTTCCCCTTCTCGTTGGGACCGAGAGTGGAACGACCCCTCTTATCAGTGCAGTAGCTATGACAACCAGCACGCTCCATGGGGATCGTCTCACGAGAACTCGCTCGATGTGGTGAAGCATACGCCGTTTTGTAGTGGTCAGTTTCTATGGACGGGATTTGACTATATTGGTGAACCAACGCCCTTCGGCTATCCGGCACGAAGTAGTTATTTTGGTGTGATCGACTTGGCAGGCTTCCCCAAAGATGCCTATTACCTCTATCAAAGTGAATGGTCTGCGAAGCCCGTACTCCATCTTTTCCCTCATTGGAATTGGATAGACGGACAGACCATCGACCTATGGTGCTATTATAACAATGCCGATGAAGTGGAACTCTTTGTCAATGGCAAGAGCGCAGGAGTACGTCGGAAGAAGGATAGTCATCAGTTTCATGTCATGTGGCGTGTCGTCTATCATCCTGGAAATGTGCGAGTGGTGGCACGCAAGGGTGGCAGAATCGTGGGCGAACAGACCATCCGCACTGCTGGCGCACCGCATCATCTGCGGCTCACTCCCGACAAGCGCACCATAAAAGCGGATGGCAAGCGTTTGTGTTTTGTGACAGTTGAGGTAGTAGACAAGCAAGGCAATCTCTGTCCGAATGCAGAGAACCAGATCTATTTCTCCATCGATGGACCTGCGATCATTGCTGGCGTAGATAACGGCAATGCTGCTTCGATGGAACTATTCAAGGATAACAAACGCAAAGCCTTCTCGGGTAAGTGCATGGTAGTGCTTCAGAGCATTGGGCAAAAAGGGCAAGTTAAGCTCACTGCCAAGGGCGTAGACTTGCAAGCAGCGACCGTTTCAGTAGCTGTGGATTGATGTTTATCGATGAATATACAAATGCGGCGCAGTCGCTCTCTGTTGAGAGCAGCTGCGCCGCACGCTTCATATAGGACTGACCAATTAGTAGGTCAGCAGTTTCACATTGTTCAGTTTCACACCACAAGCGGCATCAATGTCGGTGGCTTTCTTGGTATAGAAGATGGTGCTGTTCTCGATAACGATGTCGTGAACCATCCCCTCAGCCCCATGAGCAACAATGCCCTCGCTGGTGCCGTGGCACACTACGTTGGAGATATGAATATCGCCGAAGTCGGGTGAGAAGGGTGCTGCTGCAGTTTGCTGAGCTTTTCCTTTCGTGTTTTTGCCCACGGCATAACCTCTATCAGCATAAGTAGTCTCAAAGACGATGGCTTGGTCTTTGATTTCATTCATATAGATGTTGCTGATGAAGATGTTTTCCGTCTTGCCGCCACGACCTACACTGCTCTTGAAGCGCAAGCCCACGTCGGTGCCACTGAAGCGGTTGTTGCGCACCACAATGTTTTTCATGCCACCCGACACGTCGCTACCGATGACGAAACCGCCATGAGCGTGATAGACCGTATTGTTTTCTATGAGGATGTTCTCGCACGGACCATCTTCGGCTCCCGCCTGTCCTACGCCGCCTTTCATGCAGATGCCGTCGTCGCCAGCGTCGATAATGCTATTGACAATGAGCGTATTCTTGCAGTTGGTCAGGTCGAGCGCATCTCCATTCTGGGCGTTCCAAGGGCAACGGATGGTGATGCCGTCTGCCACAAAGTTATTGCAGCGCACGGGGTGCACATGGAAACGAGGTGAGTTCTGGAAGGTGACGCCTTGCAAGAGAACGTTCTCGCAGTCGGTGAAACGCAACAAGTCGGCACGCAATTTCTCTTCGTTCTCGGGAGAAGAAGTCACATTCTTGTAGTTCTTCAAGCCATAAGGAAACCATAGTTTGCCTTCTTCCGTTTCCGTACCGCCCAGTGTCTTGAATGCGCTCCATTCCACATCGCTCACCTTTGAGCGCTTTACGGGACGCCACCATTTGCCGTTTCCATCAATGATGCCTTCGCCTGTAATGCTGATGTTCTTGCGTTTCGAGGCGTTGAGGGCAGGTTTGCAACGAGCATTCATCTTTCCCGTGTTCTTGTCAATGTCGAGAAAGAGGCGCTTGTCGGCAGAAAAGAGGATGATAGCATTCTTGTCGAGATGCAAGTCGATGTTGTTCTTAAATGAGATAGGTCCCGTGAGCCAAATGCCGGCAGGCACATTGAGGTGACCGCCACCTTGCTTGTTCAGGGCGTTCATGGCTTTGCTAAATGCGTCGGTGTTGAGTGTAATGCCATCGCCACAACCGCCGAAGTCGGTGATAGAAACTTGGTTGTCGGGAATGACGGGCAACACTGGTTGCGCCATCGGGCAGGGCAGGTTACGGTAATATTTCCCGTAGTCTTCTGCCATAGTCTTTATGGGCAAGGCTAAAAGCAGAAGAGCCCACAGTGTGAAAGATAAGTTTTTCATCTGGATAAATTTGTTTTGGTATTGTTGCAAAGTTAGTTCATTTTGGCAGAACAGCCAAACAATACAAAAGAATATCTGATGAATGAAGATGTTTTAGCCTTTTAGTCTTTTACATTATAGTGATAGTTATAACGAAAGTAGACGCAGTTTTTGCAGTTTTAAGTCAAAATGATTAATTTTGCGCATCTATTAGTGAGTGTATGTCAGGTAAAAGTAGGCAAAATGTTGGCGACTTAGAGCGGATGGAACTTCTGTTTGAGAAGTTCTACCATAAGTTGTATCTTTATGCTTTTACTTTTATAGACGATGAAGACGAAGCGAAAGATATTGTGGGAGATGTCTTCCAAATGGTATGGGAAGATTGGACGTCGGGACGAAGCCGGTATCAAGATCCTTCTGCATCGTTCTTTTATACTGCCGTTCGCAATCGCTGTCTTGACACCCTTCGCCATGCGGTGGCGATAGATCGCTATGAAAAAATGCTGAAAGCCACCGAATCGCTGACCACCGACGATAGCGTGGCGGCTTTCGAACAGCGCATCGTCAAGTTGCGTGAAGCCATTGCGGTTTTGCCCGAACCAGGACAGACCGTGCTTCAATGTGTATATTTCAAGGACTTGTCTTATAAGCAAACGGCGGAACATCTTGGCATCAGTGTGAATATGGTACATAAACACATGGTCAAGGTGTTCCGCCTATTGCGGGAAAACGTCGGACATGTCGACGTTTTGCTTTGGTTTCTTATTTCAGTATCGCGTCAATGTTTTTGATAAAATCATCGTTGCTTGGGCGGAATGCATTGGCATTGTTGATGGTGCCGTCGGCATTGATGATGAGGAAGCGCGGTATTCCTGACACGCCCCACTGCTTGGCGATGGTGTTGTATTCGTCTTTTTCTGCAATGAATTGAGGCCAAGCAGGGTTGTCTTTCTTAATCTTCTTCAGCCAAGCATCGCGGTCATGGTCTACGCTGATGCTGATAAATTGGATTTTGTCATTACCCTTGTAGTGCTCAACCATCTTTTCCATATAAGGGATCTCCATGCAGCAAGGTCCACACCAAGTTGCCCATAGGTCTATGTAGAGCATCTTGCCGAAGAAATCAGACAAGTGGTGTGTCTTGCCGTCTGCGTCCTTGAAGGTGGCATCGGGGCATTTCATACCAGTCTGTGTATTCTTCTTGGAGTCTACGATAAACTGGTATTTTGCCAATGCCTTCTTGTCGCACAGTTCGCAAGCACGTGTCCAGAACTTGTCCACATCAACCCCTTCTGCATCAATGACGCTACCAGCGAAACCGCTGATTAATTCTTCTTTCAGATTCTTGTCGCTCACGGTGCGGTCAATGCTATTCAGATAGTCGATGCCGTATTCGGTCGCATCTTTGTAGTCGCCCTCGTTCTTCGGCAGGTTGTATCCTATCAGTAGTGTGACCAATCCACTGCCCACATAATCAGAATCGTTTGGTAGAATCTCTTCCATCAACTTTTTCAGTTTAGCATCGGTCTTTGCATTGAGATGGTGAGCCGTTATGTAGTCTTTCTGCAGCGAGATTTGGTTGATGAGATATTTCATCAGCAATGATTTGCGGCAAGTGTTCTGGTCGTTGGTGTCTTTGATCTTGTCCACCATCTTGCCGAGTGCGGCATTGTCAGCGTCCAACTTCTTGAATGCTTCTTCAAAACTAATGGTGTCTTTCGTCTGCATTTGTTCTTCCGTGTTCAAGTCGCGAGCAGGGTTAAACTGGTCAAACTTGTTCAAGAACTCAGCCATAGCTACGTTGGCACCGCTATATTTAATCACTTTCTCATTGCCTTTTCGGGTAATCTTCACGGTTTGGCTTTTGCCTGGCTCCAATACCACACGATAGAAACTAAAGTCGGAAAGCAGCACCGCGCCAGTCGTCTTGGTGTTCAAGTCCTTACCATCATATACTGACGATCCTTTCTTATCAAATGTAAGGGGTAAACCACCATTCGTCAGAAACAAACTGGCTCCTTTTTGAAGCGTGGTGTCAGGAATTTCAATGTGTAGCACTTGGGCTGTCATTGCCAATGGCAAACAAGCCAAGAAGGTTGCTAATGTCTTTTTCATTGTTTGTATTATTTGAAGAGTTCAGCCAGTTTGTTTTGCAAATCTTCTCCCCGAAGGTTCTTGGCAACAATATTACCCTTCTTGTCTACGAGGATATTGGCAGGAATGCCTTTGATGTTGTAGGCAGCAGAGGCAGCACATCCCCATCCTTTCAAGTCACTCATATGGTGCCAAGGCATCTGCAGACGGGTGATGGCTTTGGTCCAAGCGTCTTTTTTGTTGTCGAATGATACACCAATCACGTCAAATCCTTTTTTGTGATAAGTGTTGTATGCCTTCACCACATTGGGCATTTCCTTGCAACAGGGGCCGCACCAGCTTGCCCAAAAGTCGACAAGCACATAGGGGCTCTTACCGATATAGTCGGAGAGTTTCATAGTTTTTCCCTGTGGGTCAGGCATGGCAAGGTCTGTGTATTTCTGACCTACGGCACTCTTGGCTTCTGCTTCGCGTTCCTTCATCATCTGTGTATAGAAATAATAGTGGTGACCTTCACTCATCTTTTTCATGATGGCTTCTTGTTCCTCCTTGCTAAACTTGTCTTGGTTGTAGATGAACAGCAAGTCGCTCACGGCTGAGGGTATATGGTCTACGATGTATTTCTTGGTGAAGGCATCCTTGATTTTGTTCAGAGAGTCAACCTTTGCTTGGGCAGCATCTTTCGCTTCTTTAGTGGCGGTGCTATCCATAGTGATTCTCCAAGGTTCTTCCATCAAGTCGTCATAGGGCTTTTCTGCTTTCTCATATTCAGCATACTGCACACTGGCAGGACCACCTTTCACGATGGCTTTCTTCTTGTCCTTCACTTC
>CAVKQP010000004.1:0-15816 GCA_963658165.1 Clostridium sp. CAG:302
GTGATTTTTCTCATCGTTTTTACGCTCTTGTGATGTGTGCGCGGTTAGGCGTCAAAATAATAGCCGAAGCCCAGTCTGGTTACGATGCACTTGGAGAAACGGCCAATCTTCTTGCGCAGACGAGTGATATTTACGTCCACTGTGCGGTCGAGCACCAGCACGTCTTTGGGCCAAATGCGGTCGATAAGCTCTTGGCGGGAGAACACTTTGCCGCGCTCGTCAAGCAATAGGCGAAGCAACTCAAACTCTGTTTTTGTGAAGGGAATGTCTTCTCCATCGATGCTCACAGTCTTCTTGTCGAGATTCAGTTCCAATCCTTGATAGCGGATGGTGGCATGTTGCTGTGCTTGAGGTTGGTCGGTGGTGCGTCGCAACACGGCGCGTACTCTCACCAACACCTCACGTATAGAGAATGGTTTAGATATGTAATCGTCTGCTCCGAGGTTGAATCCTGTCACCATATCGTTTTCCGTGTCGCGTGCGGTGAGGAAGATAATGGGGATGTCGGCAGTTTCTGGATTGGCTTTCAACTGCTTGGAAAGTGCAAACCCCGACATTCCTCCCATCATCACATCGAGCAATAGCAATTGAAAAGAGGTGATGTCGCGTTCCAAGGCTTCCTCTGCAGAGTTTGCTGTCTCTACCTGATAGCCTTCGGTTTCGAGGTTGAACTTTAGAATCTCACACAAGTCTTCCTCGTCGTCCACAACGAGTATACGATAGTTGTTTTCCATATTTCGAGTGTTTTGTTTACGGTTGCAAAAGTAGTGATGCTTTTCTTCATATGTGTTGCACCCGTATTACAATATGGTTACACGTGTGGCAAAGATAGCGTGAATTGTGGATAACTCCAAATAAAAAGGCGCTAATTGTTCTATTTCCTATCGTTTCAGTCTAATCACATGGTGACGGCGGTGGCGGCGCGACAGGCGTTGGTGTCTGTAGCGGGTGTATTTGCGATAGCCGACGAGCAGGGTTAGTATAGCCACAGAGCCGAGCAAGATGACGACCACGCCGCTGCCCAAGTTGTCGCCTTTCACTCTCGACCACATGTCGATAACTTCTGCCGTGTGGTCGCCAGCATCGTGAATCATGGCACATCGGGCTATCACCGAACTGTCGGGATACATGATGGGGTTGAGGTGAGCCTTGCGGTTGTTTCCTCCGAAGAAATAGCTGACGTTGACGGTGCCTTCTTCGTCATTGTCGGTCATGGCTTTGAGCACTTCGGGGGTGGCGATGGAGCTCACGTATCCTGTGGTTTGCATGTTGGCAATGGCAATGTCGGGGCGGCACAAGTAGTTGATGAAATAGCTAGCAGCCTTCCTATTCTTGGCATATTTCGGTATGACCCAACCGTCAAACCACACATTGCTTCCCTCTCGCGGTACTTCATAACCTAGGTTAACGCCTACGGCGGAAGCCTCTTCAATCGCCCATACGGCATCGCCGCTCCACGTCATGTTGAGCGAAGCCTTACCTTTGGTCATGGTTTCTTTGCCGAAGTCGGCTTCCCAACCTTCTATATTCGGTTTCAGCCGCTTCAGTTCGCGCTCTACGATGCGCACAGATGCGGGCGAGTAGTCGTTCATTAGTTGGTCTACACTCACCTTTCCGGCAGCCAAATCTTTGCGGTGTGCCCAGATGAGAGCCGTGCCATAGGAGTCGCGGTAGCTATCTTTCATGAGCAGTTGCTTGGCATAGCGACGGTTCCAAAGCGTGCCCCAGGTCAGGGCATCCTCACGGGGCACCCGTGCTTTGTTATAGAGTATACCACACGTACCCCACATATAGCCCACAGCATAGTGCTCTGCCAACTGTCCGTGGCTACTCGTTTTGTCGAGTTCGCGGCGTATGTAGGGCGACACGTTGTGCAGATAATTGGGTGTCTTCCCGTAGCATGTGTCTATGGGTAAGAGCAGGTTTTTGCGGAGCATGCGCTCTATGATGTATTCCGAGGGGCAGACCACGTCGTAGTCTTCGTGGCCGCGCTCTATCTTGGTGAGCATCACCTCGTTGATGTCGAAGGTCTGATAGATCACGCGTATCTTCTCGCCGGTTTGCTGCTCATACCATTTGGGGAAATTGGCGAGGGCGTCCTCGTCGATGTAGTCTGCCCAGTTGTAGACCTTGAGCACTTGTTCTCTTGGCTCTTGGTTGTAGCATGACGTGAGCAGCAAGGCGCAGAGGGTCATGACGAATGGCAGGATGCGTGTGCGGTTCATACGGGTGATGTTCATTTCTTGGTTCCTCCTTCTGCTTTCCGGTCGCTGCGGCGGTTGATGATAACGAGCATCGCGAGCACGATGACAAAGATGATGGCGGAGAGCGGACGCAACTCTGGCGTGAGTCCTCCCTTGCGTGCGTCGGCATAGATAAAGGTGGAGAGGGTCTCCAAACCCTCGTTGCCGATAGTGAAGATGGTCACGGCAAAGTCGTCGATAGACAGGGTGATGGAGAGCATGAAGCCCGAAACCATGCCGGGCCATATCTCTGGGAGAATCACTTTGCGCAGTGCCTGCATGGGCGTGGCACCGAGATCGAGGGCAGCCTCATAGAGGTTGGGGTTCATTTGTTTGAGTCGTGGCATGACACTCAGGATGACATAGGGCACGCAAAACGTGATGTGCGCCAGTACAACTGTGGTGTAGCCTTGGTGGATGCCCAGCGATATGAAGAGCAGGAAGAGCGAGATGCCGATGATGATGTCGCCGTTGAGAATGGGTATCTCGTTGACAAAGGTGATGGCTTTCCGTGTTTTCCCTCTGAGGTTATAGATGCCTATGGCAGAGATGCTGCCCAGTAGCGTAGACACGGTGGCAGTGATGAGGGCGATGGTGAGCGTGTTGACCAGGGCGTTCATCAGCGAATGGTGAGTGCCTTGCACAAAGAGGTTCTTGTAGAGTTGCATGGAGAAGCCCGTCCAGTTGCCCATCACTTTGGCTTCGGTGAACGACCAGATGACGATAATCAAGATGGGCGAGTAGAGCAACAGTAGGAGCAGCCACAGATAACTTTGGCAGAAAACTTTGCGTATCATACGATGCCTCCTTTCTCTTCGTGCCCGTCGTCAGAGGCAATAAGGGTTGTAGCTCCAATGAGGAAGAGCATGATGAGTGAGAGAGCTGCACCATAGTTCCACATAGAGTTGTTGATGTTCTCCTGAATAGTGGTTCCGAAGAGCTTGATATTGTTTAAGGTGAGCAACTCAGAAATGGCGAATGTGGATATGGTGGGCATGAATACCATGAGGATACCGCTTGCCACGCCAGGCATGGAGAGCGGAAGTATGGTCTTGAAAAATACTTGCCACGGGTTGGCACCAAGGTCTTGGGCAGCCTCAATGTAGCTTCGGTCCATCTTGGAGAGGGTGTTGTAGATGGGGTAAATCATGAAGGGAATGAAGTTGTAGACCATGCCGAAGATGAGCGCTCCCTCGCCTAACGGGAGGTTGAAGAAGTCGAACAATGCTACAGTAGCCAATGTGCGCACTAGTATGTTGACCCACATGGGCAAGATGAAGAGCATGATGACAATCTTGGCATAGCTCGACTTCATCTGTGAGAGGATGTAGGCTGCTGGATAACCCAGCAGTATGCATGCTGCCGTGTTGATGATGGCAATGCCTATGGAGTAGATAAACGTGTTGACAGCCTCGGGGTGGGCGAGGAACTTCTGGAAGTTTACTAAGCTAAAAGCTCCGTTTTCGTCGGTG
This sequence comes from Clostridium sp. CAG:302, assembly GCA_963658165.1. Classification (GTDB taxonomy): domain Bacteria; phylum Bacteroidota; class Bacteroidia; order Bacteroidales; family Bacteroidaceae; genus Prevotella. The sequence goes on from CAVKQP010000004.1 coordinate 3,716, forward strand.
AAAGCATAGCCCACAATGAGCAGTAACGGCAGCACCACGAAGACGGCGGCGAAGATGGCGTAGGGCAGGGCCCACGACTTGCGTGAGGAGAAGAATCTTCTTATCTTGTTTCTTTTCAATGCTTCTTGACTTTAAATCGGTGATTGCTTACGCCTTTTCGAGTGAGATGGCGGTGGGGGATATCTTGATGCCCACGTGGTCGCTGTTCTCCCACACGTCTTGCGTGTCTACATAGAGGTTCTCGCCCCAGTCTGTGCCTACGGTGAGATGATAGTGGTCGCCCTTGTAGAGGATGAAGTTCACGTCGCCGTTAATCATTCCGTCTTCCTCGTTGTCGGTCAGTTCGATTCTGTCGAACGGTATCTTGACGATGACTTCTTCGCCTTCCTTGAAATCGGAACGGAGGCAGCGGAACTCGCATCCGAGGAACTCCACCACGTCGCGGTCGCGCATCACGCCACGCAACTGGTTTTCGGTGCGCTCCTTGTGCATGATGTGTATGCCTTCAGGTTGCACACTCATGCCTATTTCTTGGCCCACAGCGAAATGTTTATAGTTCTGGATGACAAACTCATAGTTGCCGCTTTCCACGCGCATCTCGTAGTGCACGCCTTTGAAGATGCTCGACGAGATGCGGCCTTGCAACTGTCCACGTGTGGGGTCAGCGCTCACTTCGATGTCTTCGGGGCGGATGACCACGTCGACAGGTTGCCGTTCGCCGAAACCACTATCCACGCACTCGAAGTCGTGGTTGCAGAAACTCACCTTGTGGTCGGCAAGCATCGTGCCGTTGAGAATGTTGCTTTCGCCGATGAAGTCGGCCACGAAAGCGTTGGCAGGCTCGTTGTAGATGTCGGTAGGTGTGCCTATCTGCTGTATTTTTCCGGCGCTCATCACCACGATAGTGTCGCTCAGCGTGAGCGCTTCTTCCTGGTCGTGGGTCACGTAGACAAAGGTTATGCCTAGTCGTTCGTGCATTTCCTTGAGCTCTATCTGCATGTCCTTGCGCATCTTCAGGTCGAGTGCGGCAAGAGGTTCGTCTAGCAGAAGCACCTCAGGCTCGTTGACAATGGCACGTGCGATGGCGATGCGTTGCTGCTGACCGCCCGAGAGCGAAGCCGTGTCACGGTATTCATAGTCGCTCATGTCTACCATTTTCATGGCGTTTTTCACCTTGCGGGCTATTTCTTCCTTGCCCATTCCTTTCAGCTTCAAGCCGAAAGCGATGTTGTCAAACACGTTGAGGTGGGGAAAGAGGGCGTATTTCTGAAACACGGTATTGACCGGGCGGCGGTAGGGAGGCACGTCGGTCACGTCCTCGCCGCCGATGTTGATGGTGCCGCTTGTGGCGGTTTCAAATCCGGCTAAGAGCCGGAGCAGGGTAGTCTTGCCGCAGCCTGAAGGACCGAGAATGGTCATAAACTCACCCTTGCGCACATAGAGGTTGATGCCGCCGAGGGCGGTTTTCTCACCATAGCGTTTCGACACGTTGTTGATGTCGATGATGTGTGGAGCCTGTTTGTTCATTCTTTCATGTTTGTATGCTACTGCCGGCGTTGCCGGAAATCGCATGCAAAGTTACTGAAAAAATGTTGTAAACGGGCACGTAGTTTCTTGGTTTTTCGTGTGATGAAATATTTATGTAACACCCGTAGAAGTGACTACGTGTTGGCAAGACTATGAGTTGGCTTTCGTAACGCTGCCTTTAACGGGTGCTAACACGGCCTCTTACGCATCGCAACACTGCCTCTTATGGTGCGCAAGTCGTAGTCTTGTGATAGTCGTGAAATATGGTCGTTTGAAATGAGGCGTAGTGCAGGTAAACACAGAAGACCGATTGGGACAAAAAACAAGCACGTTTTTATTTTGTTTTATCTCTATTTTGCCGTAACTTTGCAGTTGTATTCAGCAGACGAAAACAAACATTAAAGGTTATATATAAAATCGCAAAACATTATGGCAACAACACCAGACTTCAAGTATGCTCCCATGTTTCAAATGGGCAAGGATACTACTGAGTATTATCTCCTGTCGAAAGACGGCGTGTCGGTGGGCGAGTTTGAGGGCAAGCAAATCCTCAAGGTGGCTCCCGAAGCTCTCACACAACTCTCGCAGCAGGCATTCCACGATGTGGAGTTCATGCTTCGTCGTGAGCACAACCTCCAGGTAGCCAAGATTCTCAAAGACCCCGAGGCTTCTGAGAACGACAAGTATGTGGCGCTCCAATTCCTGCGCAACGCCGAAACAGCGGTGAAGGGCGTGCTGCCTTTCTGCCAAGACACGGGTACAGCCATTATCCATGGAGAAAAGGGACAGCGTGTGTGGACCGACTTTGAAGACGAAGAGGCGCTCAGCCGTGGTGTCTACAATACTTATACGCAGGACAATCTGCGCTACTCGCAGAACGCTCCGCTCAACATGTATGACGAGGTGAACACACGTTGCAACCTGCCTGCACAGATTGATATCGAAGCTGTAGAAGGCGACGAATATCGCTTTGTCATGGTGGCAAAGGGTGGTGGATCGGCCAACAAGACCTATTTCTATCCCATGACCAAGGCAACCATCCAGAACGAGGGCACGTTGTTGCCATTCCTCGTAGAGAAGATGAAGAGTCTCGGCACGGCTGCTTGTCCTCCCTACCACATCGCTTTCGTCATCGGCGGAACGAGTGCAGAGAAGAACCTGCTCACTGTGAAGCTCGCCAGCATCAAGTATTACGACTCGCTTCCTACCACTGGCGACGAGACTGGACGTGCTTTCCGCGACATCGACTTGGAAGAAAAACTGCTTAAGGAAGCGCAGAAGATTGGACTCGGAGCGCAATTTGGTGGCAAATATCTTGCCCACGACATCCGCGTGGTGCGTCTGCCCCGTCACGGCGCAAGCTGTCCTATCGGTATGGGCGTGAGCTGCTCTGCCGACCGCAACATCAAGGCGAAAATCAATAAGGACGGTATTTGGCTCGAAAAACTTGACGCTAACCCTGCAGAACTGATACCCGAAGAATATCGTAATCCCGGAGAAGGCGGCAAGGGCATAGAGATTGACTTGGACAAAGGCATCGATGCGGTGCGCGCAGAGTTGACTAAATATCCCGTAAGTACACGTGTGAGCTTGAAGGGAACCATCATTGTGGCTCGCGACATTGCTCATGCCAAGTTGAAAGCCCGCCTCGACGCAGGTGAAGACTTGCCCGACTATTTCAAGAATCACCCCATTCTCTATGCTGGACCGGCAAAGACACCAGAAGGTTATCCTTGTGGCTCTATGGGCCCAACTACTGCCAACCGTATGGATCCCTATGTGGACGAATTCCAAGATCATGGAGGTTCGCTCGTCATGATTGCCAAGGGCAACCGCGGACAGGTGGTGACCGATGCTTGCCAGAAGCATGGTGGCTTCTATCTCGGCACCATTGGTGGTGTGGCAGCCGTGCTTTCACAGAGCAGCATCAAGAGCATTGAGTGTGTGGAATATCCCGAACTGGGCATGGAAGCCATATGGAAGATTCGTGTGGAAGACTTCCCTGCTTTCATTCTCGTAGACGATAAAGGCAACGATTTCTTCAAGCAACTGAAGCCTTGGTGCCCTGCTTGCAGCGTGAAATAAGCTAGTTGCCGCAAGGCAAATGCATACAAAAAGTCCCGCAGTTCTCCTTCTGAAGAATTGCGGGACTTTTCTTGTGTGGCTTGATGCCCATTCGGACTTATACCATCAAGTGCTTCTGCACGTGTGGTTTAAGCGTTCGGTAGCATTGCGGATTGTCGCTTTTATCTTTGAGTGCGGTGCCTGTCTTGCCCATATCATAGGCGGCTTCTACGATCCATGCCATCTTGAATGCCGCCCGGTCGTAGTTGAGGCCTTCTGGTCTTACGTTGCTGATGCAGTTGCGCTCGCTTTCAAGGCGTCCTGCAAATGGCTTGTAGGTGATGTATACACCCAAGCTGTCGGGCGAAGAAAGGCCTGGACGCTCGCCTATCAAGATGGCAACCAAGCCGCAGTGCATCATCTCGGCGATGTCGTCACCCAAGGCTACACGACTTTCGTGGGCGAGTACCACAGGACCTACCGACAGTCCGAGCTCTTCCATATAGGGTACAAAGCGTGAGATGAGTGGCACAGCCTGTTTGTTCACAGCCTTTGAAGACAAACCGTCTCCTATGACGAGCAGTACGTCAGCACCCTTGTAGTTCATGTCTTTCAGCTTCTGGCGGCTGACATCATTGAGTCTTCGTCCCATGTCGGGTTGGCGCAAGAATACGCTTCTCGACGAGGCGCGACTCGACACTTCCAGTGTGTCAAGTCCGATCTGCTCCAATTGGTGTGCCACTTTCTCGCTTTCAAATGGCATATAGATAGTATCTCGTGCCCGTGCATGGGCGAGTGAAAACTGCAAGTAGTCGTTGGTCAAGAGGCTACACCCTGTGCGACCCAACGCAATGCGTGCATCGGTAAATCGCTTGAGTTCTGCCCAAGGGTCGTATTGAACAAAGTCCTTGGTCTCGAAAGTCAAAATCTCATTCATATAATTCCTCCATCTTTTCTATTCCCAACAACTGATGGTTGGCCTTTACGGGTAGGATGTTGCCTGCGTCGTTCACCAACTTCATGTCCATCAACCACTGTTCAAACTCAGGGGCATGCTTCTTGCCTAACAACTTGCGCACGTAGAGGGCATCGTGGAAACTGGTGCTTTGGTAGTTGAGCATGATGTCGTCGGCGCCAGGTATGCCCATGATGTAGTTGATGCCACCCGCTACGAGCAACGTAAGCAGGTTGTCCATGTCGTCTTGATCGGCTTCGGCATGATTGGTGTAGCAGATGTCGCACCCCATAGGTAGTCCGAGCAACTTGCCGCAGAAGTGGTCTTCAAGTCCAGCTCTTGTGATTTGTTTGCCGTCATACAGATATTCAGGACCGATAAATCCTACTACGGTGTTGACAAGGAAGGGTTTGTAGCGACGTGCCACGGCATAGCACCGCGCCTCGCATGTCTGTTCGTCTACACCGAAATTGGCATCTGACGATAGCGCAGAGCCTTGCCCCGTCTCGAAATACATGCAGTTGTCACCGATAGTTCCTCTATGAAGCGACCGTACAGCGTCGTATCCCTCATCGAGGAGTTTCAGATTGATGCCGAATCCCGCATTCGCCTTCTCCGTTCCAGCAATGCTTTGGAACAACAAGTCTACGGGCGCGCCGTCTTCAATGAGCTCGATGCCTGTGGTGATGTGGGTGAGCACACAACTCTGTGTAGGTATCTTGTAGTGCTGTATGATTTCGTCGAGCATGATGTTGAGCTCTTTCAGCACCGGAACAGAGTCGCTGGCGGGGTTGATACCAATCACAGCGTCTCCGCTACCATAGATGAGGCCATCGATGGTGCTGGCGGCAATGCCCTTCAAGTCGTCGACAGGGTTGTTGGGCTGAAGTCTTACAGAGAGGCGGTCGGGCAGTCCGATGGTGTCGCGGAAGCGGGTTATCACGCGGCACTTCTTTCCTCCCAATAGCAAATCTTGGTTGCGCATCAGTTTACTGACTGCTGCTGCCATCTCTGGGGTGATGCCTGGGGCAACCATGGAAAGCACTTCTGTTGATGCCGCGTCGCTGAGTATCCAGTTGCGGAACTCGCCCACGGAGAGGTGTGATATCGGTTGGAATGCCTGAGCATCATGCGTGTCAATGATGAGACGTGTCACCTCGTCATCCTCATAGGGGATGAGCGGTTCTTCCAAGAACCGCTTCAGAGGCACATCTGCCAAGCAAAGTTGGGCGGCGACGTGCTCTTCCTGTGTGCGGGCGGCTATTCCCGCCAACTCGTCACCCGACCTCAGGGGCGTGGCTTTAGCCATCAAGTCCTTGAGGTCGGTGAAACTATAAGTGATATTTCCTAAATTGATTTTATACATATTACCATTCTCCTTTTTCTAAAAGAGCATCGGTATGATATAGATACCTAAGGCTATGACTGTGACAATGATGGTGCCCCATTTCCAAATGGCATATTCGTGGTCCATCTTCATCTTTTCTTCGGCTGTCGGCTCTGCCACTTCACCGATTTCTTCCTCAAGCGAAAGCATCTTTTGTTCCTTGTGATTGGTGTAGAAATACCAGAATATTCCACAAACTACGCTTAATATGCCTGCCGTATAGAGGGCTATTCTGTCGGCGTAGAAGAGCATAAAGGTGTAGATCATAATCGTCACGTAGCAGCCAATCACACCATAAGGTGCTTTGTAGGGGCGGCGCAAGTCTGGATAACGGCGGCGCAGACCCATGTAAGCAAGGCAGCCAATCATGTAGCACACGGCGAGTGAGATGAGTGAAACCGAGGCGATGTAGTCGATGGAGCCTGTGGCAATCAAGATGAAATTGATGATACCTACCAAGAAAATGGCGTTGTGAGGAGTCTTATACTTGGGGTGAACCTTGCCCAATGCTGATGGAAGACTGTGGTCAAGGGCCATGGTGTAGATGTAGCGGGCTGGAGCAGCGATGCCAGGATTGATGGTGCTCAAGTCTCCACCGAAGGCGATGGCTACACAAAGCAGGATGATAGGCATACCTACAAGGCCTACTGCCTGAAGTCCTTCTGCATATGGAGCGGCTGCAGTGGCAAGCAGTCCGTAGAAGTTGTGTGATACAAGACCCACTAGGAACCACTGGAACAGTGCGTTGACAGCAAATACAAGGAATACGGAAATCTTGAGTGCGCGTGGCAAAGTGTATTGTGGATACTTGGTTTCGCCACCTACGGAAACGCAAGTCTCAAAACCTGTGTAACACCACCATACGAGTCCGAAGATGTACATCATCTCATTGAACGGTGGCAACTTGTCCATTCCGAATCCTCCGAAGTACTCCAAGTGAATCTTTGGAATCATGTACATGAACCAACAGATGGAACATGCCCAAAAGAAGAAGATGAATGCCGTTTGGGCTTTACCCGACTGCTCAATGCCAAAGTAGTTGAGCACAAGGAATATTCCTACCAGTATGCAGGCGATAATGCGTGGGTCTATCCACGAAATATCGATACCGAATGCACCCAACAAGATGGTAAAATAATTGGAGAAGGCCAAGGTCTCGCCTGCTCCGATGGCTACTACGGACACGATATAGTGCCATCCAGCCATGTTAGCCCATAGGCGGTTCAATCCGCGCTTGGCGAAGTTGTATGTTCCACCTGCCTCTGGCAAGGCAGCCGACATCTCTCCATAAATCAAACAAGGCCATACAGACACCAACAGTGCCAGAAATGTGAATCCGATAATCCACGACCCTACTAAACCAATTTGGGAAGAACCACACGTGAACAATCCTACTCCGACCACCGTACCTATGGTCATGCTCACGGATTCCTTTAATCCTAATACTCGTACCAATTTGTTTTCTTCCATGACTAAAACTCTTTTGGCTTTTAAATCCTATTATAAACAATCTTTTTTCGTATTTCTTATGCAAAGGTAAACAATGTGTCACAATAATCAAAATATAGCTTGCATAATGTTATCTAGAACTATAATATAGATTACATATGTTTTCTAAGTAAGTTAAAAAGTATGACATTTTGGTTGTTTCTTATAGGTTATATTGTTCAAATTGTAATTTGAGAAGAAAAGTTATGCGCGTTTGGTATTTATAGAAGTAGTCTTCGTTGCTACATGAAGGCTACACCTCGTTGCCTCATGAGGCTATACTTCGCTTTGCCACATGAGGCTGATATATGACAAAAAGCGAAAGCCGTATGCTCCAATGCTCAAACTGAGCTGAAGTATACGGCTTCCGCCTTTTCAAGAGAGCTTATTCGTTGGGAATGGCTCTATGTATAAGTTTTAAAGTTTGGCAAGTTCAATCACCTTGTCTACGGCTGCGCTAAGTCCATCAACGTTCTTGCCACCTGCAGATGCGTAGTGAGGCTGTCCGCCTCCGCCGCCTTGAATCAACTTGGCAGCCTCGCGCACCATCTGTCCTGCATTGAGTTGGTGGTCTTTCACGAGATTGTCGCTAATCATGACACTAAGCAATGGCTTTTGATGAGCGTTGCTTCCGATGACGACAAGCAGATTTTCGGGCACTGCTTCACGCAGCTTGAACACCAAATCCTTGGCAGATTGTGGCTCGATGGGAAGAACTGCTTTGATGACCTTGACGCCATTCACGTCTTGCATCTTCTCTAGCAATGCATTCTTAGTGCGTTCCACAGCTTGGGCCTGGAACTGCTCAATGCTCTTCTTCATGCTTTCGTGCTCATCAATATATTTGGCGATGACCCCCTTCAAATCCTTGGCGTTGTTGAACAAGTCGCGAATAGCATGCATCGTATCTTCCACTGCATAGAGTGCTTCTTCACATTGCTTGCCTGTCAAAGCCTCGATTCGGCGGATGCCAGCGGCAACACTGCTCTCGCTTAATATCTTGAACATTCCGATGCGGCCTGTGCTTTTGGCATGAATACCGCCACAGAACTCAGCAGAAGGACCGAAGCGAACAACACGTACTTTGTCGCCATATTTCTCACCAAAGAGGGCTACGGCACCGAGCTTTTTGGCTTCTTCAATTGGTGTGTCGCGGTGCTCGTCAAGCGGATAGTCTGTGCGAATCATCTCGTTGACCATGCGTTCTACTTGGCGCAACTCTTCGTCGGTCACTTTCTGGAAGTGGGAGAAGTCGAAACGCAAGGTGTCGGCAGAAACAAATGAACCTTTCTGTTCCACGTGGTCGCCCAGTACCTGTTTCAAGGCATAGTCGAGCAGGTGGGTAGCGGTATGGTTGGCAGCACTGGCATTGCGTTTGTCTATATCCACGCAAGCCATGAAGTCGGCTTTGGGATGTTCAGGCATTTTTTTTACGATGTGAATGCTCTGGTTGTTCTCGCGCTTGGTGTCAACGATATCAATGGTTTCGTTCTCACTCACAAGCACACCAGTGTCGCCTACTTGACCACCCATTTCTCCATAGAAGGGTGTATAGTCGAGTACAATCTCGAAGAACTCACTCTTCTTCTGTGTCACCTTGCGGTAACGCAGTATATGACATTCATATTCTGTATAGTCATATCCTACAAACTGCTGCTCACCTTCGCGGAGTGTAATCCAGTCGCTGTTTTCTACTTGTGCAGCGTTGCGGGCGCGCTCTTTCTGCTTCTGCATCTCCTCGTCGAATTGCTTCTCATCAACTGAGAAACCGTTTTCACGACAAATGAGTTCTGTCAAGTCGAGTGGGAATCCGAAAGTGTCGAAGAGCCGGAATGCCTGAACGCCATCAAGAACACTCTTGCCTTGTGCACGAAGTTCGTCCATGGCAGTAGAAAGCATGTTGATGCCTTTCTCAAGGGTGCGGAGGAAAGAGTCTTCTTCTTCTTTCATCACACGGCTGATAAGTTCCTGTTGCGCTTTGAGTTCTGGGTAGGCTTCGCCCATTTCTCGTACAAGCACAGCAACGAGCTTGTACATGAAAGCCTCTTTCTGACCGAGGAACGTGTAAGCATAGCGTACGGCGCGGCGCAGAATTCGACATAGCCCGCTTTGGCATTGCTGGGCAACTGACCATCGGCGATAGAGAAGGCTACTGCGCGGAGATGATCGGCACATACGCGCATGGCTACATCCGTCTTTTCGTCTTTTCCATATTCCATACCAGAGATGTTGCATATCTCTTTAATGATGGGCTGGAAGATATCTGTGTCGTAGTTGGAGTGCTTGTCTTGAAGAGCGCGAACCAAACGCTCAAATCCCATACCTGTATCAATCACGTTCATAGACAATGGCTCGAGCGAACCGTCTGCTTTGCGGTTGAACTGCATAAACACAATATTCCATATCTCGATCACTTGAGGGTCGTCCATGTTGACCAATTCACGTCCGGGAGTTTTAGCTTTTTCTTCGGGTGTGCGTGAGTCAAGGTGGATTTCAGAGCAAGGACCGCAAGGGCCTGTGTCACCCATCTCCCAGAAGTTATCATGCTTATTGCCGTTGATGATGTGGTCGGCGGGCACGTGTTTTGCCCAATATGATGCAGCCTCGTCATCGCGAGACAAACCTTCTTCCTTAGAACCTTCGAACACCGTTACGTAGAGGTCTTTTGGGTTGAGGTGCAGCACGTCAACGAGATATTCCCAAGCGTAGTCGATGGCACCTTCCTTGAAGTAGTCACCAAAACTCCAGTTGCCGAGCATCTCGAACATGGTGTGGTGGTATGTGTCGTGTCCCACTTCTTCGAGGTCGTTGTGCTTGCCGCTAACACGCAAGCACTTTTGTGAGTCCGTGCGGCGGCGAGGTTCTGGATCGCGTGTGCCGAGGATGATGTCCTTCCATTGGTTCATTCCCGCATTGGTAAACATCAATGTGGGGTCGTCCTTGATAACCATAGGAGCTGATGGTACGATGGTATGTCCTTTCGACTCAAAGAATTTCTTGTAGGAGTCGCGGATTTCGTTTGCTGTCATCATGTCTATTTTGTGCGTTGATTATATTTTCTCTATAAAAGTTTTGCAAAGATACTTTGTTTTGATTATTTTTGCAAATTATTTAATAGTAGATTAATAAAAAGGTGTGATTATGGCATTGAATACGGACAAGAATCTGAAGTTGTACTATACAATCAAGGAAGTGTCGCAAATGGTGGGGGTATCAGAATCCACATTGCGATTCTGGGAGAGAGAGTTCCCGTATCTGAAGCCGAAAACTGGCGCCAATAAGGTGAGGCAATATTCTGAGAAAGATATTGAGCAAGCCAAGATGATTTATAATCTTGTCAAAGTGCGCGGATTGAAAATAGCGGCAGCACGGAAATATATTAGTGGAAACCGTACTGGAGCAGACAAGAGTTCGCATGTGCTTGAAACGCTTATCTCCGTGCGTGAACAACTGAAAGACCTAAAAAAAATGGTCGATGGGTTGGTGTAGTCTTTTCACCTTGCCATCGACCGCGTATGTTTTAGATGGTATTACATTCCTAAAACTTTTTCTTTCGTAATTTGTGCCGCTTCTTTCTTTGAGAGTTGGCGTGTCCACGTGGCACGTTGTTTGGTAGAAGCGCCTGCTCCCGTATTATTGTATTCCTCATATCGGACAGTCTTTTCATTGTCCTTGTTTCTCCAATTATCCCATCCTGCTGGGCAAATATAGTTACCCATCTCGCAGTTCATGAATAGCGTGTGGGCATAGGGGCGCCATGGACGGCCTAAGTATACCTTGGTTACACCTTGGTCTGCAGTTAGTTTGCAGTGGTTGAATACGTACCCATATGCTTGTCCTTTGGGTGTTGAGGCTGCGGTGATGTAGCTGTTGGCCTTACTATGCAATTCGCAGTTCTCAAACCATGCCACAGACGGGCCAAAGATAAAGTCGGTTGTGCCGTCAATGTAGCAGTTGTGAAAGTAACAGTGGGTGCCTGGAGTACCTGTGTAGATGGTATCTTGATTGCCGAGGATGCGGCAATTTTCGAATGTGAGATTGTCTCCTTCAGTATGAAGACATACGGCTTGACCCAATTTTTCAGCATTGTTCTCCAGCGTGATATTCTTCACGGTGATGTTGAATCCTTCCACTTTCAGTGTGTAGGTGCGGAAAGTTCCCATGTTGCGTTCTCTGCCAAACTGTCGGATGTTGGCATGATCATCATAGGTGATGATAGTTTGGTCACGGTCTTCACCGCAGAGAGTGATATTGGTGAGCCATGATGGTATGATAAGTTTTTCCTTGTATACACCTTTTTTAATATAGATCACTTTGTTGTATTCCATAAAGGCACGGCATACTTCTATTGCTTCATCGACAGTGCGGAATTCTCCAGTGCCGTCACGAGCTACCACGATGGTATCTGGATTGTCATACTTGTTGGCAGAATATAGGCTTGTGAACACCAACATGTAAGTTAAAAGAAAGATAAATCTTTTCATATTGTTATATCATTAGTGGCTGGTCTTACATGATTTGCAGTACTTCTTGTAGGTCATTGATACCCTTCAACTTTTCCTGAATTATCCGTACGTCATCTCTGTCGTGAACTCTCAATTCAATGAGACCATCAAAGATGCCGTCTTTTGTCGTTATTGTTACCTTTTTGATGTTTAGGTCAAGTTTGTTTGAGATGAC
>CAVKQP010000004.1:15826-31282 GCA_963658165.1 Clostridium sp. CAG:302
GAGATGACCTCTGCCACATCCATAAGGAGCCCTTTTCGGTCAATGCCTCTGATTTCTATGGTGGCATCGAAGAAAAGTTGTTTGTGCATATCCCACTTAGCATCAATGATGCGGTTGCCGAAACTCGTCTTTAACTTAGCAGCCACGTGGCACGAACGCTTGTGTATCTCAATGTGGTTCTGATTGTCTATATATCCCAATATGTCATCACCGGGAATAGGATGACAACAGTTCAAGAATTTATATTGTTGAATATTCTTTTCGTTGATGTATATAGACTTTTTCTTGTTGAATTCTTTTCCGACAACAAACAGCTGGTCTAAAGCTTCCCCTTTATTGTTGCTTTGGTCAACTTTCTTTCCATTCTGTTTGGTCTCGTTCTTGTGACCTATGAATGGAACAAATTTGAGCCAGTTGGAAGTAGCACTTGCCTTTGTCTTTTTTTCTTGCAGCTCGTTGAAATCACGATCGTTCAGTATAATCGTCTTGTTGCCAAGTGCAAGATAGAAGTTCTCGTGCTTTTGTATGTCATGCACTTCGCATAGCTTGTCAATTAGGTTGCCATCCATTTCTATTCCGTGTGTGGCAGCCCATTTCGACAAAATCTGTTCTCCTTGTTTTTGTATGTCTCTACTATCCCGTCGTAATATGGCTTGTATTTTGGCTTTGGCTTTGGCAGTAGACACAAAGTTAATCCATGCAGGTTGTACGTGCTGGGCTTTTGAGGTGAGCACCTCAACTTGGTCGCCGCTTTGCAGTTTGTGACTGAGCGGTACGAGCTTGTGGTTTACCTTGGCACCGATGCAATGACTTCCGATAAATGTGTGTATCTGGAAAGCAAAATCGAGTGCCGTACACCCTGCAGGCATCGTCCTAATTTCTCCTTTGGGCGTGAATACAAATATCTCGGAAGCGAAGAGATTGAGCTTGATAGCATCTAGAAAGTCCATGGCATCAGGTTGAGGGTCATCAAGAATCTCCTTGATGGTCCGCAACCAATCGTCAAGGTCGCCTTCGTCTTCTGTAATTTCTCCTCCTTCTTTGTATTTCCAATGCGCAGCAAAGCCCTTTTCTGCCACCTCATCCATGCGGTCGGAACGAATTTGGACTTCTATCCAACGCCCTTGTTTACTCATGAGTGTGACGTGCAGTGCTTGATAGCCATTGGCCTTAGGTTGGTTGAGCCAATCTCTCAACCGATCGGGGTGTGATTTGTAAATCTTGTTGAGGGCTACATAAATTTGGAAGCACTCGTTGATTTCATTCTCCCTTTCGTGAGGGGTGAAAATGATGCGAACGGCAAGTATGTCATAAATCTCTTCGAAGGTGACATGCTTGGTCTGCATTTTGTTCCAGATGGAATACGGACTTTTTACGCGTGCCTTGATTTCATATTTCAGTCCCATGTCGTCAAGTATCTTGCGTATGGGGTCGGTGAACAACTTGAACAGCGTGTCGCGTGATTCTTCGGTAGAATGGAGCTTCGCTTCTATCTTTTCATATTGATCTGGGTGCTCGTAACGGAAACTGAGGTCTTCAAGTTCTGTTTTAATCTTGTTAAGTCCCAATCGGTTGGCGAGAGGAGCATAGATGTAGAGCGTTTCTCCAGCAATTTTATATTGCTTGTTGGCAGGTTGACTAGCCAACGTGCGCATGTTATGCAGTCTATCGCATATTTTAATGAGTATGACACGGATATCGTCACTCATAGTGAGGAGTAACTTCTTGAAGTTTTCAGCCTGAGCTGAGGCTTTGTCTCCAAAGATGCCCCCGCTGATTTTTGTCAGTCCGTCTACGATTTGTGCAATTTTTGAGCCGAAGATATTGGCAATGTCTTCCACGGTGTAGTCGGTGTCTTCGACCACATCGTGCAACAATGCGGCACATATAGAGGTGGAACCCAACCCGATTTCTTCGCATGCGATTTGGGCTACGGCAATGGGGTGCATGATATAAGGCTCGCCAGACAGACGCCGAACGCCCTTGTGGGCTTGTTTTGCGAAGTTGAAAGCCTTGGTAATGAGGTCTACCTTTTTACGATGGCGTGATGAGAGATAGGTGTCAAGTAGATGTTGAAATGCATCGTTGACCATTTTTTCATCGGCCATATTTGGCATGTTGTCTGTCTGCTGTTCCATAGGTCGTGTTCTCCTCTATATTATATGAATACCAATATTAAAGATGTAAGGATGCTGCGATTGTGATTATTTCACGCGGATTTTCTTGCCAGCACGTATGTTTGAACCGCTGATATTGTTAAGCTGTTTAAGCTTTTTGACGGTCGTTCCATTGCGTTGTGCTATCTGCGAGAGTGTATCGCCTTGCTTGATTGTAATGCTTTTGCCGCGGCTTGTGCTCTTTTTTGACTTTTTGTTTTTGCGTTTGGAACTCCTGCTACTTGATTTGCTAGAATACCGGCTATAACTAGAGCTACGTGTGTAAGACGGCTGGCTGTTGTTTACTGCCACTTCGACACGTTTGTTGAGCAGTTCGTCTTCCTTATAATTGTAGATAGAGTCTTCCTTGTCAATGAATGCGTTAATATAGTTGCAAGGTAGGCGCAGATCGGATGGCTCAGATGAACCATTCACGATGTCGCGTCTATATTGGGGGTTCAGTTCTCTAATTTGGTCAATGTCCATATTGAGAACTTGTGCTATCTGCTGGAAATGAATGTCGCGGTTCACCAACACGGTATCTGTCTTTACTGGCAAATCTGTCAACATAGGACTGATATTGTGTTCGCAATAGTAGTTCATGATATAGTTGGCGGCAATAAATGCCGGCACGTAACCACGAGTCTCTTCTGGTAGGTAGGGATAAATCTGCCAATAGTCTTTGCTACCTGCACGGTGTATGGCCTTGTTGATTTTGTCGGGGCCGCAATTGTAGGCGGCAATGACGAGATTCCAATCACCGAATATCTTGTAGAGGTCTTTCAGATAACGGGCTGCGGCATAGGATGCTTTGACGGGGTCGCGACGCTCATCAATGATGGTGTTGACCTTCAATCCATAGCGCTTGCCTGTCGCGAGCATAAATTGCCAAAGCCCCGAAGCTCCTACACGTGATACTGCTTTGGGGTTGAGCCCAGACTCAATGACTGGAAGATATTTTAGTTCAAGAGGCATATCGTAGGTTTCGAGCGCCTGTTCGAATATGGGCATATAGAAATTGGATGCTCCGAGCATGAAACTTACGCTACGACGACGTTTACCACTATAAAGATCAATGAATTTCTGTACTACATTGTTATAGGGCATTTCTATGACCGTTGGCAATCGCTTCAGTCTATCTTTATAGACCTCTGTTTCGAATACCGGATTCACATCACGCATATGGTGTGTGGTGTCGGGCTTGAGATAGGTTTTTGCATTATAGAGCTTGAGCAAACTATCTATCTCGTAGGTCATAGATTCGGGCACGTCGATTTCTTCTTCCTCTCCCTTAGCATTCGTCACGGTGACAGTGCCATCGTCATAGCTTTGGGCGGATATAGTGTTATAACCTGCGAATAGCAGTAATGTGGAAAGTAATATATTTCTTGTTTTCATGTTGTCGTTTCTATCTTTCTTTGAATTGTGAGGCTTGTGAGTTTATAAGTGGCGGCATTAGAAGTTGAGACTACACTGTATGCCTACTGCCGACGATTTTAGCGGATTTCTTGACGCAGATAGCGACTTGTCGTTGATTACCTCAGGGGCTACACGCATAGACAAGTCTTTGGAAATGTCGAACTGCGAGAGCGAGGCATCCACGTAGGCATCTATTACCGAAAGGGCATAGACGCCAATTAAGCAGAAGAAACTCATGTCGCGATAACGACGATAGTAGTCTTTGCGTCGTTTGAAGAGGCTTTTGTAACGTTCTTCGTTTTCTGCCGTAATTTTGTTGCCTAAGTGCAGAAACTGGTTATAGCTCTGCGTGTTTGGATCACTGTCCATAATGTCGATATATGCCTGTGAGTAATCATGAAACATTTGATTGTTCCATTGCATGGCATATATACATCCTACGAAACCACCATAGACAATGGGTAGTTTCCAATACTTGCGGTTGTATATTTGTCCTGCTCCAGGCAATACCAAAGCAAGCCACATGGCCCGTTTGGGGTCTGGTGCCCATGTCTTCCAATTACGTTTTTGCCGTAAGGGTTTTGTCTCTTTCACCACAATGCTTTTACTTTCCAAGGCTTTTTCCTCTTCTGCATCCTGTCGAGCGAGTGAATCAGCAACGCTAATCGTTTTGCCGTCTTTTTTCTCAAGCGGCATAGGTGTTTTGGAGAGGCTTGTGGAGTCTATGGGTGTGAATGTGCCTTGCGCCCATGTGCCCATTGTGTATAGAGCCAATATGGCGGTGAAAGCCAAGCGTAATGTAGTAAAACTCATGTGCATCTTGTCTGCTTATTGTTCTTTCATCTTGTCGAACGCAGCCATAATGTGTTCCAGTTCTTCTTCATTGGCGAAAGGAATGGTTATTTTCCCTTTACCTTTGGGAGAACATGTCATTTGTATCTTGGTGTTGAGAAATTTGCCGAGACGTTCTTTCAGCACGTTGAATTTTTCAGGAAGTTTGGCCTTGGCTTCTATCTTCTTCTTTGCTGTTTGGATGTCATCGCCACTATTGAGTTGCTGTACCATCTCTTCAACTTTACGTACAGAGTATCCGTTTTTCTGAATCTCCTTGAAAAGCTTAATCTGGAGTGATGGACTGTCAAGCGACAACAATGCACGTGCGTGCCCCATGTCTATCTCTTTCTTTTGGAGCGCCATTTGTACTTGTGCCGGCAATTTGAGCAATCGAAGGTAGTTCGTGATGGCTGTGCGACTTTTACCTACGCGTTCAGATACTTTTTCTTGGGTCATGCCTGTGTTCTCAAGAAGGTGCTCGTAGGCGAGAGCGATTTCTATGGCATTGAGATCTTCGCGTTGTATGTTTTCTACGAGAGCCATTTCCATGACATTCTCGTCCTTGATGGTGCGTATATAGGCAGGCACAGCTCTCAATCCAGCCAATTGCGATGCGCGCCAACGGCGTTCGCCAGCAATTATCTGAAACTTATTGTCCGCCACTTGTCTGAGGGTGATGGGCTGTATGATGCCGATTTCACGAATGCTGGTGGCAAGCTCTGCCAATGCTTCTTCGTCAAACTCGCGCCGTGGTTGGTTGGGATTTGGCTCTATTTGGTCGATGGCAATCTCATTGATGGTTGAGCTACCGCCTGTTCTCACGCTCTCTGTTGAGATGAGGGCGTCCAATCCTCTGCCGAGGGCATTGTATTTCTTGTGTACTGCCATTCTGTTTGTTGTCCTTTTGTTTGGGTTCTTATCAACTGTTCTTGTTAATGATTTCCTTTGCCAAGCGCAAGTGATTCTTTGCTCCTGTAGACTCCGCATCGTAGAGAATGACGGGCAGTCCATGGCTCGGACTCTCGCTGAGTTTCACATTGCGTTGGATGACGGTCTTGAAAACCAATTCTTGGAAATGACGTTTCACCTCGTCATAAATCTGGTTCGCAAGTTTTAGCCGACTGTCATACATGGTGAGTAGAAAGCCTTCGATTTCCAATTTGGGATTCAACTTGCTTTTGACAATTTTGATAGTGTTTAGCAACTTGCTGATACCTTCCAATGCGAAATATTCACATTGCACGGGAATAACGACAGAGTCGGCTGCTGTGAGCGAGTTGACGGTGATGAGGCCGAGCGATGGGGAGCAGTCTATTAGGATGTAGTCATATTCATCTTTGATGCTATCCAGCAGGTTCTTGATGACCACTTCTCGATTCTGTAGGTTGATCATTTCTATTTCTGCACCTACCAAGTCAATGTGGCTAGGGATAATGTCAAGTCCATCGATGTCTGTGGTATAGATTGCATCCCGTACGTCAGCATGGTCAATAATGCATTCATAGAGAGAACAGTCCACGTCTTTCACGTCTACGCCAAGCCCACTCGAAGCGTTGGCTTGAGGATCTGCGTCGACCACGAGTACGCTCTTTTCGAGTGTGGCAAGTGAGGCGGCTAGGTTGATGGAAGTTGTTGTCTTTCCAACACCGCCCTTTTGGTTGGCTATTGCGATGATTTTTCCCATTGTATATGTCTTCCTAAATTCTTGGCTTGAGGAAATAGTTGTTTGCAAAGATACATATTTTATGCGAAACAGCGAGCGATTAAACTTTTTTTCGTACTTTTGTAGGCCTATTTATATGTATAAGTAATGGACATGACAAACGGAAAACCTTTTATTTTGATTTCCAACGATGACGGCTACCATTCCAAAGGTATCCGTTCGCTTGTTGATATGGTGAAAGATTTAGGACGAGTGTTGGTCGTTGCACCGGAAAGTGCACGTAGCGGCTTTTCATGCGCCTTCTCTGCCACAGAACCGCTTCGGCTCAAACGTCGCAAGGATATCGATGGGGTAGAGGTGTGGTCTTGCACGGGTACGCCCGTTGACTGCGTGAAAATTGCCCTCGACCAGTTTTGCCGCGACTGTAAGCCCGACTTGGTTATCGGTGGCATTAACCATGGAGACAATGCATCTGTCAATTCCCATTATTCGGGCACAATGGGTGTAACCCTTGAAGGATGTATGAAATATATTCCTTCGGTGGCCTTCTCAATATGTGACCATAGTGCCGATGCTGATTTTGAACCGCTTCGCCCTTATGTGCGGAAGGTGGTGAAGAAAGTTTTGGAAGAGGGACTTCCTAAAGGTGTCTGCTTGAATGTCAATTTCCCCAAGCTGCCTTCGTTCAAGGGTGTAAAGGTTTGTAGAATGGCACAAGGCTCGTGGGGTAATGAGGTGGAGAAACGCAGGCACCCCAATGGCTATGATTATTTTTGGATGACAGGCTCTTATACCAATGATGAACCTGCCTCTGACGACACTGATAACTGGGCGCTCACTCATGGATATGTGGCGATTACACCGACCACCATCGATGTGACTGCTTATGAAATGATGGACAAACTGAATCGTTGGAATTTCTGATCACGTCATGAAATACTATCTCATTGCTGGTGAAGCCTCTGGCGACTTGCATGCATCTTATTTGATGCGTGCTCTGCGTGGGGTTGACCTAGAAGCTGATTTCCGTTTTTTCGGTGGTGACTTGATGTCTGAGGTGGGTGGTGTGCGTGTGCGTCACTATCGTGACCTTGCTTATATGGGTTTCGTTCCCGTATTGCTCCATTTGCATACGATATTCCGCAATATGACATTCTGCAAGCGCGACATTGTGGAATGGTCGCCCGATGTGGTCATTCTCGTGGACTATCCAGGTTTTAATCTTGGTATTGCTAAATACATACATAGTCATACGGACATACCTGTGTATTATTACATTTCTCCAAAGATATGGGCATGGAAGGAATATCGCATCAAGAACATCAAGCGCGACGTTGATCAATTGTTCTCTATCTTGCCTTTTGAGGTTCCTTTCTTTGAAACAAAGCATCATTATCCTATTTATTATGTGGGTAATCCCACGGCCGATGAGGTGCGATCATTCCGCTTGAAGTATCATGAAAGTTTCAAGGCTTTTTGTCAACGGCAAGGGTTGGATAATCGCCCAGTGATAGCTTTGTTGGCAGGTAGTCGTAAACAGGAAATCAAGGACAACTTGCCCGCGATGATTGCAGCAAGTTCCCGATATACCGACTATCAGTTGGTGCTTGCAGGAGCACCAGGGATTGATCGCTCATATTATGATGATTTCTTGAAGGATACTGGGGTGAAGTTAATAGATAATGACACCTATTCCCTACTTTCTCATGCTACGGTGGCGCTAGTTACTAGTGGTACGGCAACACTTGAGACAGCTCTTTTCGATGTCCCGCAGGTAGTTTGCTACGAAACACCATTGCCTCGCTTGATTGGATTCTTGCGCAGAAAATTTCTCAAAGTGCGCTATATCTCGCTTGTCAACCTGATAGCGGACAATGAGGTGGTGCCCGAACTGGTAGCAGAAACGTTCAGTGTGAGCAATATTAAAAGAGAACTTTCCCGTTTATTGCCTGGCGGTGAAGGGCGTGAGGCGATGCTTCGGGGGTATGAAGAGGTGCGTCAAAAACTTGGTGACGAGGTAGCTCCCGACAATGCAGCACGTATTATCTATGGATTGCTACGCAAGGAATAGTTTGTTAGCAGGTAAGAAGATAAAGAAAACCGCCTATCTTGTGTGATGAAAATCTCACTTGACAGGCGGTTTCCTTTATCTTATTCGATGATGGTAACACTTTGCATCACCACATCTTGCTTGGGGCGATCGTTTGCAAGAGTCTCGCAGGCTTGTATCTTCTCTACGATATCGAGTCCTTGTTCCACTTCTCCAAAAACGGTATATTGGTTGTCGAGGAATGGCGTTCCGCCGATGGTGGTATATACTTCGGTCTGTTCGGCAGTGAATTGAGGTTTGCCCAACTCCTTGCACTTTGCTTTCGTTTCGTCAACCAACTGGTCTTGAAGCATCTGTAATGCCTCGCGATTGCGGCTCTTGCGCATGTCGAGAATTTCTTGTCGGTGTGCTGCAACCAATTGGTTGAACACCTGTTGCTCTTGTTGCATAGCCATTTGCCGTTCCATTTGTTTCAGTTCTTGTGGCTTGTAGGCTTTGCCCCACACAATGTAGAACTGACTTCCGCTGCTTTCTCGATTGGGATTTACCTCGTCACCTAACCGTGCAGCCGAAAGTGCACCGCGCTTGTGGAACAGTTTGGGGTAGATAAACTCTGCAGGAATGGTATAGTCAGGACCGCCAGCCCCTAAGTTTTTGCCGAAAGGAGCACCCTTGCTGTCGGGGTCACCGCCTTGTATCATGAAGTCTTTAATGACGCGGTGAAAGAGCGTACCGTCGTAGTAACCCTCACGAACCAACTTGATGAAGTTGTCACGATGCTTGGGAGTCTCGTCATAGAGGCGTATGGTGATGTCGCCTTCTGTCGTTGCAATTTTGATTCTTGTAGACATAAATTATTTATCAGTTACTTTCTTACAAATTTCTGTACTGTTTGCTTCCCGTTTTTGTCCTTAATGACCACGAGATAAGTGCCGTGTGAGAGTGAAGAGGTGTTGACAAACTGTGATAGCTCAGACTGAGTGAGCGTCTTGCCGTCGGGAGTTACGATGCGTAGTGAGGCAATGTCGCCATATACGATAAGGCCGTTTTCGGTCTGATAGAGTGTGTAGGAATTGTTCTTAGTGACCGTGTTGTTGATGTCTGTGATGGGGTCTCCGTTGTCGTCCACTTCTTCATAGACGCTGAGTGTGAGGTCTGTGAGATACATGTCACCACCCTTAGTGTTGGTCAGTCTGATGACAATAGGTTTCTTCTCCACAGTTCCCACCATGGTGGCGATATCTGCAGCTGAAGTGCCGGTCTTGTAATCCGTGCTCTTACTGCCTGATGCGGAATTGTCTACATAGTGCCAATCCACTTGAAGTGTTCTGCCTCCGGTGCAGTAGAGGGTGCTCCTGAATTCGGCGAGTGACGGCAAGGTGAACTCCACCCAATTTTCTTTAGGTATGAGAAAGGCTCCCCATGTGCCAGTATATTTGTCACCTGCAGTACTCGGATAACCCGAACTATTCTTTCCATAGTAAGTGGGATTCACTCCTAGCCTTTCAGACTCCGATGTTGCTGTGATGTATTGTTTCACGTTTTCGGCAATTTCCTCATCTTGAAACAGGTAGTTGTTCACCACCATAGTTATCTGCCAGTTCTTGCCGTCGCTAGGCGTTGGTATCACATCATCAAGCGTACCATCGTTCTTGGGCATGTTTTTGCTGATGTCGTAGGCATTGTCATCGCCTTGGTATTCGTATGGTCCGTAGTCTGGAGCGTCTCCATTATACGGAATATTAAGTGTCACGCTCCAGTCTTGTGGAGCATTGTCAGAATAAGCGTAATAGTCCTTGTGTGAGTCAACCGTCTTGAAATCTTTGATGGGAGTGCCTTTGTCGATGAGTTTACTGCCAGCTTTCAGACGGCCGAATTTCAGTGGTAGTTCACCATTGGCTTGTCTTGCTCCTATAGCGGTTTCGTAGCTCAGGTCTTCATATTCCGATGCGTAGTTGTTAACCGTCTTGCTATATTGCACGCTTTCGCCTTTACTGCTTGCCTTCTCGCCCAACGGGTTGGTATTGTCGAGGGTTGTCCAAGTGCAAAAGTCTATATCTGGTTTCTCTGTGAATGCAGAATTGCGCTCAGAAGCACCGAATCCTACGTTGTTGCGCAGCACCCAATTGCCAGCGTCTGGTGCTTCCATGTTGTATCCGTAGTTGATGCCGTTGTTGAAAGAGAGGTCGTTGATGAGGTAGGAACCCTCTCGGTGGTGGTTTTGATCAAATCCTTTCTTCTCGTGCCAGGCAGCGATACAGTTCTTGAACACATGTGCGCCCAGCGAGGTGCCACCCTGTTTGCATCCGCCCATCTTGAATCCGTTGGCGTTGCCTTTGTCAAATCCGTTCTTCAGACACCAACAATTGTCCACTACAATGGGGAAGGCGGTATAGTAGAGGTCCCATCCGTCATCAGAGTTGTGCCATGCTCGGCATCCGTGAAACTCATTGCCAGGTCCTGGAAAGAGTTTGATGGCAAATCCGTCAGCGTTTCCGCCACTAGTCCATGGGTCATAGTTGTCGTAAGCATCGCAGTTCACGATGATGTTGTAACGACCATATTTATATTCCGTATTGCGGGTATTGTTTCCTTTCGAATCTTTTCCGAAGCCTTGTTGAAGACCCGTATCTTGGTTGCCGTAGAAGTTGCAGAGCTCTACAACACAGTAACTGCCCTCGAGCTTCATGCCGTTGTCGGCGGCATTGCAGATGTCCAATCCTCTATAGTGCCAGTAGTTGGCACCGATGTTGTGCATGATTCCTCGGTAGGCAGAAGCCTCTGTAGCGTTGGCGCGAGGCTGTCCTGAAAAGTCAAACACAGGGCGTTCGTCACCGGGATAAGCAAATACACAGATGCGTTGGTCTGCAGTACCTGTCTCGTTCACCTTGATTGTCTGAGATAGCTTGTAGGTTCCGCCTCTAACCCAAAGCACGTCGCCTGCTTTGAGTGCTGCAAAAGCCTTGATGGGGTCGCCGAATGGTTTGTCTACACTCAGTCCGTTACCCGTTCCGTCAGGAGCGAGGTAATAGTCTTTTCCGTAAGTTTCTACTGATGTAGCAAGGCATAAAGAAGCAACTAATGCCTTGCAAAGAAGATTGATATTCATTTGTAGGTTTGGTTTTGTTGTATGGATAGGTTTCGGCAAAAGTAATGAATATCTGTGAGATGTCCAAGAAATCGATGCTTTTTGTGTCGATATGGGTGAAATAGAGCATCTTGAAAAACGATACTCGGGCGCATCCTTGGTGAAAGAATGCGCCCGAGCTATTATATTAATAAGGTGTAGCGGTGTTTAGAGCAGCGTAAGCGTGTAGAGATAGATTACGGCTGCAGGTATTGCCATGAGCGATGAGTCGAAGCGATCGAGCATTCCGCCGTGTCCAGGAAGAATGTTTCCGCTATCTTTCACACCGAGTGTGCGCTTGAAGAGTGACTCTACCAAGTCGCCCCATGTGCCGAAAAACACGACAACCAATCCTAGTCCTGCCCATTCAATGGGAGTCAGTCCGCTTGCTGTGTCAGTGATGGTGCTTTCATAGAAGCCCAGTGCGGTGGCAACGAGAAGCACGAGAATACCTCCACCGATGCTTCCTTCCCAACTCTTGCCAGGGCTAACGCGTGGGAACAGTTTATGCTTGCCGAAGAGTGAACCGCTGCAATAGGCACCCGTATCGTTGGTCCAAAGGAATATGAAGATGCTTAGGGGCAGAAGTGTGTTGAAGACTATGTTGCCGTCGGGCATGCTTTGGAATCCTAGTACGAGTATCATTGAGAAGGGGAGGGCAATATACATCTGTCCGAGCATGGTGTATGCCCAATCGTTAATAGCATCCTTACTTTGTGTGTAGAGTCCGCTGATGAACAGGTAGACTATTGTAAGCAGGTAGGGAATGAATACACCCATGGTAGGAGTGAGGCGTGTGATGTAGCCTGCCATGGCGAGAAAGAAGTAGACGCCTGCCACAGTAGTGATGAAGCGGTTCACTTGCACGTTCTCGCGCTGGTTGACCAAGCCTGTGTATTCCCACAAGGTGAGTCCTGTGATAAGGGCGAAGAGTAGTATCATTGCCTCTGGTCGTAGGAAGCAAGTGACCATGACTGCCACGAAGAGCACACCAGTAATGGTGCGCGTGATGAGGTTTTGCATTTTTTCAGTCATGACTTATTCTCCTTCTTTTGGTTCTGTAGCGTTCTCTTTGTCGCTCTCTTTGCTTTCGATGGTCTTCTGATTGTTGTCGAGGTTAGGGTTCGACTCGTTGATAATCTCCTGTGAACGGCTCACCCATGGACGTTTCCCGAAGATGTGTTCCACGTCTTCTGCATAGATTACCTCACGAGAGATGAGCACCTCAGCAAGTTGATTGTGACCTTCTTTGTGCTCAAGCAGTATTTGCTTGGCGCGGTCATACTGCTCGTTAATCATCTTGAGCACTTCGTCATCCATCACCTTTGCAGTGGTTTCAGAATAGGGGCGTTGGAACTGATACTCCTGATTGTTGTAATAGCAGATGTTGGGCAACTTGTCGCTCATACCGCAGTAGGCTATCATATATTGCGCCTCTTTGGTGGCGCGCTCCAAGTCGTTCATTGCTCCAGTGGAAATATGACCAGTGAAAAGTTCCTCAGCAGCACGTCCGCCTAGCAGTGAACACATCTCATCGAGCATTTCTTCCTTCGTGGTAATGGAGCGTTCTTCGGGCAGATACCACGCTGCGCCAAGCGCCTGTCCGCGTGGCACGATGCTCACCTTGACCAATGGGTTGGCGTGTTCGCAGAACCAAGAGATGGTGGCATGGCCTGCTTCATGAAGTGCGATGGTTCGTTTTTCTTGTGCAGTCATGACCTTGGTCTTCTTTTCCAAGCCTCCGATGATGCGGTCTACAGCATCTAGGAAGTCTTGTTTTCCTACCTTTTCCTTGTTGCTTCGAGCAGCGATGAGTGCTGCCTCATTGCATACGTTGGCGATGTCGGCTCCTGAGAATCCTGGAGTTTGGCGTGCCAACAAGTCGATGTCTACGGTCTCATCGATTTTAATAGGTTTGAGGTGTACTTGGAATATCTGTTTGCGCTCAGTGAGGTCGGGCAGATCCACATGAATCTGACGATCGAAACGTCCAGCACGGAGCAAGGCCTTGTCGAGCATATCTGCTCGGTTGGTGGCGGCAAGTACAATGACGCCGCTGTTGGTGCCGAATCCGTCCATCTCTGTGAGCAAGGCGTTGAGGGTGCTTTCGCGTTCATCATTGCTGCCCATGGCAGGACTTTGACTACGAGCACGACCTACCGCATCGATCTCGTCAATAAAGATGATGCATGGAGATTTCTCTTTTGCTTGGCGGAACAAGTCGCGCACACGGCTAGCACCCACACCGACAAACATCTCTACAAAGTCACTTCCACTCATTGAGAAGAAAGGTACACCGGCTTCACCTGCCACGGCTTTAGCCAACAACGTCTTACCTGTTCCTGGGGGACCAACGAGCAGTGCACCTTTGGGGATTTTTCCGCCCAAGTCAGTATATTTCTTAGGGTTCTTCAAGAAGTCGACTATCTCTTGCACTTCCTGCTTGGCTCCTTCTTGTCCAGCCACGTCTTTGAACGTGATGCCCAGTTCGCCACCCTTTTCATACATCTTGGCTTTGCTCTTTCCGACGCTGAATACACCACCGCCCCCATTCGAACCGATGCCGCCACCCATCCTGCGCATAAGGAAAAACCAGAATACGAGGATGATGATCATGGGTGACCACGATATGAGAATGTTAAAGAAAGAGTTGTTGCTATTGACGAACGAATAGTCTCCCTTAAACTTTCCAGTAGCGCGTTCCGCTTCGAGAAACTGCTCCACTTGGTCGGTAGAGCCTATTTCCACTGCCACATAGGGACGTTTGCCCACTTGTTGAGTGCCTTGATGGAATACATCGCGTATGTGTTCGGGGGTAACATACATCTTGAGAGTGCTGGCTTCCTTGTTGATTTCTATCTCTGAGGCATAGCCGTTAGCCACGAATTTCTTGAAGTCGGTGTAGCTAGCCTTGGTGCTCAGGCTGCCTCCTTCGGTGAGGGAACCGCCTTGCACATAGAGGAGGGCGAGCACCACGATGACCAATCCGTATATCCAGCCCATGTTGAACTTGGGCATCTTCATGCGTGGATCGTTGTTCTTCTTGTTGTTCATTGCAATTTTTTAATTGGTTGGAAGTGGTTGTATGGGATTAGTCCACATCGGGAATATGGGTGAGCTTAGCGTCTTCCCATAGGTTTTCGAGGTCGTAGTATTCTCTTGCCTCGGGTAAGAACACGTGCACCATTACGTCTACATAGTCCATAGCTACCCATTGGGCATTCTCAAGTCCGATAACGTTGACCGGTTTCTCATGGCAATTCTCTCTCACAGTGTCTCCTACAGACTCAGCGATGGCGCTCACTTGTTGTGGTGAACCGCCTTGGCAGATGATGAAATACTGGCATACGGTGCTATCAATGCCCTTTAGGTCGGCGATGACGATGCCCTGACCTTTTTTCTCTTGAATACCTTTGGTGATGTTTTCCACCAAAGTCTTTACTTCGTTCATTAATTTTGGGTTGGTGATATA
The DNA here is from genome assembly GCA_963658165.1 of Clostridium sp. CAG:302. Lineage (GTDB taxonomy): Bacteria > Bacteroidota > Bacteroidia > Bacteroidales > Bacteroidaceae > Prevotella. The sequence continues at coordinate 30,548 of CAVKQP010000004.1, forward strand.
AATAAAGTTCTTATTCTCTTATAGCTGTCTTGCAAAAAATATGCCGACGGAAAGATGTCCGCAAAATTACATATAAAAACTGAAACATTGTCAGTTTTTCACCTTATTTATATTTCTCGTATGTTCTGTCTCTGTTGTTAGTGTGACGAAAGGACATGATGTTGGTCAATTTGTCAATCTTGCAAGCGCATTGCGGACGTACACTTATAATGTTAACGGAGTGTTAATTTGGTAAAAGAAGGTAAAATTATTACTTGTTTATTTCGCTCTTTCAAATATATTAACTAACTTTGGAGTGTTATCCTGAATACAATCTTTTTACCCTTAAGGAACTAATACCTATTGAAGATGAAGCGGTAGCCTGTGAAGGTCAGCCGCTTTTTTTGTATCATCCTCTTGCTTCTTCTTGCCAGGCTCCTCCACTAACATTACACAAATGCTGAATTTGAAGATCCTATGGTTTACAAATGGTTCAAGGTTTTGGGCGTCTAGATGAAGAGTTACCACGTCATTACGCCCCAAAATATTGAGGGCTCTTTCACCCATATAGGTGTGTTGGCTATCGTAGCAGGGTGTGTTAGTCATCGCAGCAGGGTGTGTTAGCTATCGTAGCACGGTGTGTTTGGCATTGCACCTTGCTGCATTTTTTTTTATGAGATTATTTCTCACGACTCAAATACGCAAGAAAAAGACGTCTTGTTTAATAGACAAAATTAAAATGTTTTACCATAGGTA
>CAVKQP010000005.1:0-5681 GCA_963658165.1 Clostridium sp. CAG:302
TGCACTATAGTGCGTTGGCGCTTCCACTATAGTGCGTTGGCCATCGCACCGTAGTACATTTTTTAATGGATTACTTTTGAAAAATATATGCAAAATTTTCTGATGACCGATTTCGGATTATGGCATCATTACCTTTGGGGTAGAAATCAGAATTTGTTGTTCTGCTAAAAGTTTCACTTGATTGACGCCTAATATTTTTATTTCTAACTTTAATCGTAAACACCTGACTATGAGCACATAGCTCATAATCAGGTGTTAATGACCTTACAAAGGTACTAAATTCTTAGCAAATCACAAGCTCTATGTGCTCAAAATAAATGAATTGCCCTAAGTAAATTGTCAGGGACATCGCTTGTTTGGTTTCTTATGAGGACAATATTTGCTTTATTTTTTGTATTGTCTTCGATTTACACTAACTTTGCACGTTGCTATCGTATCTTTATACATATTTTCTATGATGTATTATTACATTTTTGTCAATAAGGAACAGCAGGGACCATACACTTTGGAAGAACTGCGCACACGACATATCACCTCTGACACGCTTGTTTGGCGGGAGGGCATGGAGCAGTGGATGCCTGCTTGGCAAGTGGCAGACCTCCGTTCGCTTTTCGAATCGGCAGCACAACCCACGCCGCCGCCCATGCAACAGACTGCAGATTCCGCACATACGCAACAATGCGAACAGCCCTTACAACAGGAGCAACCTAAGCCACAACCCAAACGTTCAGGATGCAGCAAACTCTTGCTCAGCCTTCTCGTGGTTGTAGCATTGATTGTGTTCACCCTCGTTGCCACTTGTCCCTCTCGACAAGAACACCAAGAGGCTGTAAAGAAAGAAGTGAACCGACTGCTTGAAAAGAGCATCGATGAGAACGACAATGGTTTCTTCAGCGCCTTTGGCAAAATGTTTACCACGAGCCTAACCAGCATGGTGATAGACCAAATGCTCGACGTACACAACTACGTGCTATGGTCTGTCGGAGAAGTTCACTACACTGGTCACACCAAGAAGGTATCTTTCGGCATACTGAACCATGTGTTCACCTTCGATGCCGACGATTTGGAAAATGCGATGAAGGGAAACACGAGCATCAAAGAAAGCGAAGAAAGCGATGATGAGGTCACTCCACCAGCAGACGCTAAAGATGCTATTAACCATCAGGAGCAAGCCGATACGACTACTTCCTTCTGACTCCATTACAACACTAACCCGCTACAAGGAAATGAAAAACAAGGATTTCGAATTACTCAATCATATCAACTCCCCACAAGACCTCAGGAAGCTGTCGGTCGACCAACTGCCTCAACTCTGTCATGAACTGCGGCAAGACATTGTCAACGAGCTGTCTGTAAACCCCGGCCACTTGGCTTCAAGCCTTGGTGTAGTAGAGATTACCGTGGCCCTGCACTACGTTTTTGACACACCCGAAGACCGTTTGGTTTGGGATGTGGGGCATCAAGCCTATGGCCACAAGATATTGACAGGACGCCGCGACAAGTTCAGCACCAACCGCAAGTTGCATGGCATCCGTCCCTTCCCCTTCCCCGACGAAAGCGAATACGACACGTTTACCTGTGGCCATGCATCCAACGCCATCTCTGCAGCACTCGGTATGGCTGTGGCTGCCAAGAAGACGGGACACGACAAACGACATGTGGTTGCCATCATCGGAGACGGAGCTATGAGTGGCGGACTGGCATTCGAAGGCCTCAACAATGTATCGCAGTCACCCAACGACCTGCTCATCATACTCAACGACAACAACATGAGCATAGACCGGGCTGTGGGCGGCATGGAACAATACCTTCTTAATCTCGACACCAACGAGACCTACAACAAACTCCGCTTCCGTGCTTCGCAATGGCTACACTCCAAAGGACTACTCAACGACAACCGTAAAAAAGGACTCATCCGGCTGAACAATGCCATCAAATCTGCCCTCTCCCACCAACAGAATGTGTTTGAAGGCATGAACATACGCTACTTTGGACCGTTCAATGGCAACGATGTGCGTGAGGTGGTTCGCTTGCTCCGTCAGTTGAAAAACATGACAGGACCCAAGCTGCTCCACCTACACACGGTGAAAGGCAAGGGTTACAAACCCGCCGAAGAGAGTGCCACCATTTGGCATGCACCTGGAAAGTTTGACCCAGCCACAGGCGAGCGTATCGTCTGCCACAATGATGGCGAAGCCCCTAGATATCAAGACGTGTTCGGCCACACCCTGTTGGAATTGGCACAACAGAACCCACGCATCGTCGGTGTTACGCCTGCCATGCCCACAGGATGCTCCATGAACATTATGATGAAAGCAATGCCCGACCGCGTATTCGATGTTGGCATTGCCGAAGGTCACGCTATCACGTTCTCGGGAGGCATGGCTAAAGACGGTTTGCAGCCATTCTGCAACATCTATAGTGCGTTTTCTCAGCGTGCCTATGACAACATCATCCATGATGCTGCCATCCTCCGACTCCCCGTTGTCATCTGCTTGGACAGAGCTGGACTGGTGGGTGAAGACGGCGCCACGCATCATGGAGCATTCGATATGGCCTTCTTGCGCCCCATCCCCAACTTGACCATCGCCTCTCCTATGAACGAACATGAATTGCGCAAACTCATGTACACGGCACAACTGCCCGACATGGGCACGTTCGTGATACGCTATCCGCGCGGTCAAGGAGTATGCCCCGATTGGCAATGTCCGCTTGAAGCCGTGGAAGTGGGCAAAGGACGCAAGCTACGCGAGGGGACCGACGTGGCCGTACTGACCATCGGTCCGATAGGCAACGACGTGGAAGAAGTCATCAACCAGTTGGAAAGCGAATCATGCCAGCTCCACATTGCCCACTACGACATGCGTTTCCTCAAGCCCATCGATGAAGATATACTCAACGAAGTGGCACACCAATGCAAACGCATCGTCACTGTGGAAGATGGCGTGAGGAACGGCGGACTCGGTTCAGCCGTACTCGAATGGATGAACGACCATGGATACGACATCCCCATCAAGCGCATCGGCCTCCCCGACTCCTTTGTGGAGCACGGCACCGTCGCCCAACTGCGTGAAATTGTCGGTATGGATAACGAAAGTATAACAAAAGCTATCGCACAATGAAAATCATCATAGCCGGTGCCTATGCCATCGGTACCTATTTGGCCAAACTGCTGGCACGCAACAACCAAGACATTGTTTTGATGGACGAAGACGCAGACCGGCTGAGCAAGATTGGCAGTGAATGCGACTTGCTCACCCTCGAAGCGTCTCCCACAAGCATCCTCGCCCTCAAGCAGGCAGGCGTGGAAGATGCCGACTTGTTTATTGCCGTCACACCAGACCAAAGCCTCAACATGACATCATGTGTGCTCGCCAAGGGATTGGGGGCTAAGAAAACCGTATCGAAGGTGGACAACTATGAATATATAGACTCCCACTTGACCGACTTTTTCAAGGGCATCGGCATCAGTTCACTCATCTATCCAGAAGATTTGGCAGCCAAAGACATCAACAACGGATTGAAGATGAGTTGGGTGCGACAGCGCTGGGATGTGCATGAAGGAGCACTCGTCATGCTGGGCATCAAGCTCCGTGAGTCGTGCGAAATCCTCAACCGCCCACTCAAAGACCTGTGTGGCCCGCAAGACCCCTACCACGTTGTTGCCATCAAGCGCGGCATCGACACCATCATCCCAGGCGGTAACGACGAGCTGAAAGTGTACGACATGGCCTACTTCATGACCACCAAACAATATATACCCTATATCCGCAAGATTGTGGGAAAGGAACATTACGTTGATGTGAAGAATGTGATGGTGATGGGAGCAGGCGAGACGGCAGTGCGAGCCGTGCAGACTATGCCCGAATACATGAATGTGAAAATCATTGAGAAGAACGAACATCGTTGCGACTACCTAAGCGATGTCATCAACGAAAAGCACGATGTCATGATCATCAACGGCGACGGACGCGACCTCGGACTGCTCCTTGAAGAAGGCATACACAACACACAGGCATTCGTGGCACTGACCGAAAATGCCGAGACCAACATTCTAGCTTGCCTCACTGCCAAACGTATGGGCGTGAGAAAGACCGTTGCCATGGTCGAAAATCTGGACTATGTGAGCATGGCAGAAAGTCTTGACATCGGTACAATCATCAACAAGAAGGCAATTGCCGCCAGTTATATCTACCAGATGATGCTCGATGCCGATGTGAAAAACGTGAGATTCCTCATGACCGCCAATGCCGATGTGGCGGAGTTCATCCCAAAAGAAGGATCGAAAGTGACCCAAAAGCCCGTGAAAGATCTCGGACTACCCATCGGCATGACCATCGGAGGCTTGGTGCGCCACGGCAAGGGCATGCTCGTATCGGGCAATACAATGATAGAGCCCGGTGACTCCGTGACCGTGTTCTGCCACCACATCAACATGAAAAAGATAGAGAAATTCTTTATTTAAAGTCTGTTTCAGTCATGTTCAACACCAAGATTATACAGAAAGTGATTGGCTCGTTGCTCGGCATCGAGGCTTCTTTCATGTTCATCTGTCTGCTCATATCGCTGCTCTACCACGAAGACGACACCATGGCATTCTTGCTTTCCGTGGTCGTAACGGGGGGTGTAGCAGCCTTGATGCGCACCTTAGGGCGCAAAGCCGACAACTCTTTGGGGCGGCGTGATGCCTATTTCGTGGTGACGCTCACATGGACCCTTTTCTCCATCTTCGGCACTTTGCCCTTCCTCATCAGCGGTTACATCACCAATTTCACCGATGCTTTCTTTGAGATGATGTCGGGATTCACCACCACGGGAGCCACCATCATCGACGACGTGGAGCGACTGCCTCATGCGTTGTTGTTCTGGCGCACTTTGTCGCAATGGATTGGCGGACTTGGAATTGTGTTCTTCACCATTGCCTTGTTGCCTTCGCTCGTAGGCGGTTCGGTGCGCATTTTCGCTGCCGAAGCCACTGGTCCTATCAAGACCAAGCTACATCCTCGTTTGAGCACCAGTGCCAAATCTATCTGGATGATCTATCTGCTCATCACCATTGCATGCGTTGGCAGTCTTCTACTGGCAGGAATGGACCTCTTCAACAGCCTCAACTATGCCATGACCACCGCTGCTACGGGTGGATTTGCCACCCAGAACTCTAGCATCATGAAGCAACCTGTGATGATAGAATATATCATCACGTTCTTTTGTTTCGTGTCGGGCATCAACTTCACATTGCTCTACACGTCGGTCTTCGGCAAGAAACTGAAGAACCTGTTCCGCAATTCTGAGTGCCGTTTCTATATTTTCATTGTAGTCGCATTCACGCTTTTCATCATGTATGAGCTGATGTCCTACCGCGGATATGACTTAGAACACGCTTTCCGAAGCGGACTTTTCCAAGTGGTGTCGTTCATTACCACCACCGGACTGTTTAACGACGATGCGGGCAAGTGGCCACACGTGACGTGGATCATCCTCGCCTTCTGCATGTTTATCGGTGCTTGTTCGGGGTCTACGAGCGGAGGCATCAAGTGCATACGCGGCTTGATGTTGCTCAAAGGGGTGAGAAACGAGTTCAAGCAGATGCTCCATCCCAACGCTGTGTTGCCCTTGAAAATAGATGGAGTGAACGTGCCGCAATCCAAGCGCGTCACGTTGTTGGCATTCCTCACGGTCTA